>JAAYHA010000063.1 GCA_012727545.1 Synergistaceae bacterium
CTGATCCAAAATTTAAACATGATGTAAGCAGGAGGATGTTGGGTATGGTTGACGAGCTTCGCACAGAAGACGGACTTGAAACACAGGCAGCACCGGAAAAAGAAGAAACAATGGAAGAAATGATGCAGCAGTTTGACGTGATGGGTGATTTCCATCGCGGAAAGATCCTTGAAGGCACAATAGTTGACGCACGTGAAGACGGATGGCTTGTTGATGTGGGCTACAAATGCGAAGGTTTTCTTCCCCGCAGAGAGTGGACACACAAGGTCCTGGTCGAAGAGACCCCGGAACCTGAAAACGGCGCAAAAGTCAAAGTTCAGATCACAAACATCGGACAGGGCGAAGATGCACAGCTGAGCCTCAGCCGTTGGCGCTGTGAATTTGACGAACGCTGGAACAAGCTTGAAGAAGAAGCCGCAAAGAATGAAACTGTTACCGTAAAGGGTATCCGCAAGGTAAAGGGCGGCCTTATCGTAAGCTGCTACGGAATAGAAGGCTTCATCCCTATTTCACACCTTGCCGAGGATGGGCGTAATGTCAATCCAACGCGTCTCCTTGAACAGGATTTCCAGGTCAAACTGATCGAAAAGGACCGCCGCAAGCGTCGCCTTGTGCTCTCACGCCGCAGCCTCATGGAAGCGGAGATGGCAGAGATCAGGCAGTCATTCTACGAGCAGGTCAACGAAGGGGATGTCCTTGAAGGGGATGTCAGCAGCATCACCTCTTTCGGCGTATTCGTAAATCTTGGTGCGATGGAAGGCCTTGTTCATGTCAGCGAGCTCTCATGGCAGCGCAACGCCAAGGCTAAGGATGTTGTCTCTAAGGGCGATCACATCAAGGTCAAGGTGATCGGCATAGACAAGGAGAACAACAGGATCTCTCTCAGCCTGAAGCAGACTCTGCCTGATCCCTGGGATACAGCGGCAGAACGCTGGAAGCCCGGAGTCGTTGTTGAAGGAACTGTTACAAACCTGACAGAATTCGGTGCTTTTGTAGAAATAGAGCCCGGCATTGAGGGTCTGGTCCACATAGGCGACCTCAGCTGGACAAGAATAAAACACCCCAAAGAAGTACTCAAGAGAGGCCAGAAGATAGAAGTCTCTATCCTTGAGGTAGATTCTGACCGTAAACGTATCAGCCTCGGCTACAAGCAGCTTTCAGATCCATGGAAGGACGTTGCTGAGAAATATACCAAAGACATGGAAATTCCTGTCAAGGTAGTCAGGATCGCTGACTTTGGAGCATTTGTAGAACTTGAGGACGGTATCGAAGGGCTTATCCATATATCGCAGATAAGCCAGCAGAGAATAGAAAACCCAAGAGAAGTCCTCTCTGAGGGACAGGAAGTTACTGCAAGGGTGCTTGATGTCAATCCCGCAGAACGCAGGATGCGTCTCAGCCTCCGTCCCGCCAATGAAGAACCCGTCAGGAAGCCTAAATCAGAGGAGACTGCTCAGGAAGGCGGACAGAGAAATGATGACCGTCCCCGCCGCCGCCGCTCTGATTTTGACAAAAGAAGGAACGACAGTCACAGCAATCAGCTTCCCCAGGAAGAGACCAACGTGACGATCGGTGAATTCCTAAAACAGGCAGAAGATTCAGAGTAGGATCTTTTAAGAGTATTTCCAGAACAATATTCATATTCCCCATGCCTTTTTTAATGAGAGGCATGGGGATTTTCTGTTAAAATACTCGTAATAGAATTATTTGGAGGAGATCTGATGTCTGTCAGAAAAATATGCGTCTACCCTGACCCTATTCTCAGGGAGCAAACAGAGGAGATCACTTTGTTTGATGAGGAACTCGGAATACTGGTCAACGATATGTGGGAAACAATGCACGTTTCCGACGGTATCGGCCTTGCAGGGCCACAGGTAGGCTTAGCAAAGAAAATAGCGGTAATTGAATATAACGGTGAAAAATATGTTCTGATCAACCCTGTAATATTGGAAAAAGAAAATATTAATACAGTCGAAGAGGGATGCTTAAGTTTTCCGGGGATCTATGAGAAGGTGGAGTCGCCTGAATACATAAAGGTTCGGTATTATGATGAGAAGGGGGAACTTTTCGAGAAAGAGATAGAAGGATTCCTCGCATGCGTCTTCTCGCACGAAATAGACCATTTAAACGGAAAACTGCTTATTGACAGGGTCTCGCCGCTAAAAAGGCAGTTCCTTAAAAAAAAGATAGCGAAGCAGGCAAGAGAAAAGTAATGGCAAAAAATTTGAGGTTTGGGTTTTGCGGTTCCGGAAGATTTGCTGCGGAGTGCCTCTCCATTATCGCTCAAAAAGCAATACCGGAATGGGTAGTGACAAATGCCCCCAGGCCATCAGGCAGAGGTCTTCATCTACAGAATACACCGGTATTCGAAAAAGCAGAGGAACTTGGCTTAAAAACGAGGACCACATCAAAACTTTCTGCAGACGCAGAAACTATAGAATGGATCATGAGTGATATTCCAGATCTCATCCTTGTCATAGATTTTGGACATATGATAAAAGAGCCCCTTTTAAACATGGCACCGCTGGGCTGCATAAATATCCATCCGTCCATGCTTCCGGCATACAGGGGATCAGCTCCGGTGCAAAGGGCGATCATGGATGGACTCAAAGAGACCGGGGTGACAATATTCAGGCTTGACGAGGGAATGGATTCAGGCCCAATCCTTTCGCAGATACCAGTTATCATCAGTGATGAAGACGACACAGCATCCCTTCTTATCAAAACATGCAGTGCTGGCTGTGAGAAACTCCTTGAGTTTTTGCTTCATATTCCGTCTGAAAACTGGGAGTTCATTCCTCAGGCTGAAGCGGGAGCTAGCACGGCTCCCAAAATCGATAAATCTGAGGGAAAGATCGAGTGGGATGAGAGCTCTATTAATATATTAAACAAGATAAGGGCATTGTCTGTTTCGCCGGGCACATACTGTGAACACAACGGAAAGCGGCTTAGGATCCACAAAGCCCTGTCGGTTTTCGGATGCGATTCACCGGGCAAGCTCACAGGGATAGAAAAAGGTTTTCCTGTTATAGCATGCGGAAAAGGCTTTCTGAAGCTTATTGAAGTCCAGCCCGAGGGCAAAAAAGTCCAAAAAGCTGATGAATGGATAAGGGGCAGCAGGATGAAGGTCGGCGATATCCTGCACTGAGGAGTGATATGCTGTGGGAAGAGAGCAAAGACATGCATTAAGAAACATAATTGAGACTGAGAATATCTACAACGGAGCGATATTGGACCTGAATATCGACCGTGTGCTTTTCCCGTCGGGCTGTGAAAAAATAAGGGAAGTCGTAAGGCACAGATCAGCCGTAACAGTACTTCCTGTCCATTCTGACGGCAAAATATCCCTTGTTCGTCAGTACCGTCACGCGGTAGATGAAGATCTGTATGAGATACCCGCCGGACTGATAGAACCAGACGAAGACCCAGCGGAGACAGCCGTAAGGGAGCTTCAGGAAGAGATCGGTTATAAACCTGCTACGATCGAAAAAATATTTGAATTTTACACATCTCCGGGATACTCCACTGAACGAATCATTTTCTTTTATGCAACAGACCTCACTCCATCAAAGCTTACCGAAGATGACGACGAATTCATCAAGGTTTACGATTTTACCCTTGATGAGATAGAAAGTATGATCGGATCAGGAGACATCAAAGACGGCAAGACGATCATGGCCTACTGTTGGTACAGGACGAAAAAGGCGGAAGAAAATGCGACTTGAGGATATCGAACACCCTCTTTTTTTAAATGCACTAAGCAGGTTTGAGGATTACATTATGCTTGAGAGAGGCTGCAGCGAAAATACGCTGAAAGCTTATTCATCCGATCTCAGACAGTGGTTTTTTTATTGCAGGAAAATGGAGTTTGACCCGCTTGTCCTGAATTCGGACAATATCGCCAGATTTTTGAGAGAACAGTCTGCCAGGGGAATGTCAAAGGGTACTGTCCAGAGAAACGGGGCGGTGTTGAATTCATTTGCCAGATATCTTGTCTATGACGGCATAACAGAAAATATGCCAATGCTAGACCCCCTTCCTGCAAGAGATAAGATCCTGCCCCAGATAATGACAGAGGGAGAGATACAGCGACTCATAAATGCCTGTGAGGACGACACCCCTATCGGAAAAAGGGACAGGACAGCAATTGAGCTGGCTTACGGAACCGGAATGAGAGCATCAGAACTTTGCTCCCTTAAACTAAAGGATATAGACCGTGGTGGAGGGCTCATCTTTACAAGAGGCAAAGGGGATAAGGAGAGATGTATTCCCTATGTTGGCGGCGTAAGAAAAGTGGTCGATCAATACATCGACGATCACAGGCCAAAACTTGACAAACTCAAACAGCCATGGCTCCTTCTGACAAAGTCAGGAAAGAAAATGAGAAGGGAGTTTCTCTGGAGGCTCTTAAGAAAGAGAGGCCTTCAGGCAGGCATATCGCCTTCACGTCTTCACCCTCATGTTTTGAGGCACACCTTTGCGACCCATCTGCTAAGAAAAGGAATGGACCAACGGACCCTCCAGGAACTGCTCGGCCATTCTTCAATACTGACGACAGAAAAATATACTCACCTAGACCTTGAGATGAGGGATTTTTACGATAAATATTTCCCCAGGACCTAAAGTGAAGCTGCCGCAGAGGCGGGCAAGCGATAGGCAAGCGGTCGGCTAGCAATTGGCAAGCGATTGTTTCAGGACAGAGCTAAGCAATTGCTAAGCTGTTGCTAAGCGGTAGTGAAGCGGTTGTACAAGCGGTCAAACAATTGTCAAACTATCGTCAAACAGTAGTCAAACGGTTGTTGGGGCGAAGGGCAGCTGCGGGGAATTTGCAGCCTTTAGGCTGCGGAGAATTCGCGACATTTGTCGCTGGAGAATTTGCTCGCTTCGCATCGCGGTGAATTTGCCGGAAACTCCAACCGGCGGTGAATTAGACAATAATTCAATGATGACCTTGGCCCCTTACCGTCATTCCCGTATGGACCTGAGCGGGAATCCAGCGGCTTTTGTTTATGCTCTAAAAAAGCTTGTGATAGCAAAGGTCCAAAGACACTGGATCCCCGATCATATGTATACCGGGAAGACGATAAAGACAAAATGGTTGTCACAATAGTTTGACGACTGTTTGACAACTGTTTGACCATAGTTTGACAGTATTTTATACGATTGCTTGACGGTCTTTAAAACTAAGGAGTGAAGGACATGCTTTATTCAGAAAAAATATCCGAAGCGTTCATATTTCTTTCAGGAAAGACAGACCAAAAACCAAAGAGGGCAATAATACTCGGATCCGGACTGGGAAGCCTCGCGGAAAGCGTAGAAGACCCTATAGTGGTACCATACCGTGATATCCCATACTGGCCCAGGTCAACAGCTCCCGGACATGCTGGGAAATTGGTCTTTGGAAACCTTGAGGGGGTCCCTACAGTTATTATGCAGGGCAGAGTGCATTATTATGAGGGGTATTCGATGGAAGAAGTTGTCTTTCCCGTAAGGGTGCTTGGCATGCTCGGCATAAAGTCCCTTATTGTCACAAACGCATCCGGCGGGATAAATACCGACATACCTCCCGGAGGGATCGTAGCTATCCAGGATCACATCAATTTTATGGGCACCAACCCGCTTATCGGAGAAAACGATGATGATATCGGACCGCGTTTTCCTGATATGACAGAAGCATACGACAGGGAATACATACAAAAACTCGAGGTCGCTGCGGAAAAAGAAAACATAAAGATAAACAAGGGCACATACATTGCTTTTTCAGGACCGTCCTTTGAGACCCCTGCAGAGATAAGGATGGCTGAAGCTCTTGGTGCGGACATCGTCGGCATGTCTACAGTACCGGAGGTCATTACGGCAAGCCACATGGGGATCAGGGTGTGCGGCATATCCTGCGTTGCGAACGCCGCAGCTGGCATATCCAAAAACAAGCTTACCCACCAGGAAGTCCTTGATACGATGAAAAACAGTTCTGCATCCATATGCAGACTTATATCGGCATTTCTGAGGGAGATCAGAGAATGACCTTCAACGGTATAGAATTCATAGAAAAGAAAAGGGATGGGCTTAGACATACGCGAGAAGAGCTTCAGACCTTCATAGATACCGTTATGCGGGGTGAAATGCCTGATTATCAGATATCTGCATGGCTGATGGCTGCTTTCCTCAACGGATTGGATGATGACGAGCTGATGCATTTCACACAGGCACTTGCACATTCAGGAGAGACGCTCAGCTACCCGCAGGAAGAGAGGATCATAGACAAGCACAGCACCGGAGGAGTGGGTGACAAGACCACACTTGTACTTATCCCGCTTGTCGCAGCATGCGGTTCCAGTATATCTAAGCTCAGCGGTCCCGGGCTTGGTTATACGGGAGGAACGATAGACAAACTTGAGTCCATTCCCGGTATGAATATGCATTTGAGCGAAATAGAATTCAGAGATCAGGTCAAAAGCATCGGATGTGCGATATCCGGCCACTCACACAAGCTTGCTCCTGCAGAAGGAAAATTTTACAAGCTGAGGGACGTAACAGGGACTGTTCCCTCGATCCCTCTGATAACAGCCAGCATTGTCAGCAAGAAACTGGCAGGCGGAGCTTACGGCTATCTTTTCGATGTCAAGTGTGGAAGCGGTGCCTTTATGAAAGACATCGGTGAGGCCAGAAAGCTGGCACAAAAACTTGTCGATGTCTCCAAAAAGCTGGGAAAGGTATGCGTCTCGGTCATTACTGATATGGAACAGCCTCTTGGCGAGTGGGTGGGAAATTCAGCAGAAGTCTGTGAGGCGATAGAGGTCCTTTCCGGAAGGGGGCCGTCAGATACCCGTGAACTATGCTTGACTCTTGCGGCTTACATGCTGAATATGTCCGGCAGGGCTAACACATACGAGGAAGGGTTGGCACTTTCTTCAAAAGCGCTTGACGACGGATCGGCCCTAAAGAAATTTGAAGAACTGATAATCGAGCAAAAAGGCGACAGTTCAGTTATAAGGGAACCAGAGAAGGTCCTCCCAAAAGCATCTTCTGCATACAAAATAAGGTCTGACAGGGATGGATACCTCTCAAAACTCGACGCACTCCTCATTGGAGAAGGGCTGAGAGCCTTGGGAGGGGGTAGGCTGACCCTGGATGATACGATCGATCCATCTGTTGCGATCCGTTTGCTCCATAAGGTCGGAGACAAGGTGTCCGAAGGTGATGTTCTGCTGACGATATATTATAATCAGGACAAACAGCTTCAGGAATCTCTTCTCTATATTGAAAAATGCTGGGAAGTCAGCAACCGTGCAGAGAAAAGAAAGCTTATAATTGATACGGTGAGTTAATTGGAAGTTGAAATATATGTCTGTTTCTGCTAATCTACGACAGTCAGCATGGAGGCGAGTTTCAGCTGGTGCTGGGCCCGGACTTCAAATCCGGTGGGGGTCGGTAACGCCGGTCCCGGTGTGTTCGATTCGCACACGCCTCCGCCATGCGTGTTATGCCCTGCACTCAGTGCGGGGCTTTTTGTGTTATTATAAATTCTCATAAAGGTGGGATATCATGTTTGTTACCTTTGAGGGAATAGACGGTTCGGGAAAGTCAACGCAGGCAGCTCTGTTCTGGAAATGGCTTGTCGAGGAGAAAAAGCGTGACGCCCTCCTTACCAGAGAACCTGGAGGATGGCCCGGCGGCAACGTGCTGCGTGAAATAGTGATCAGCGGCAAGCTGAAACATGACTGGAGCGAGGCCTACCTCTTCATGCTTGACAGGGCAGAGCACGTAGCCTCTGTTATTCAGCCCGCCATTGACTCAGGCAGGGATATAGTATGCGAAAGATACCACGATTCGACCCTGGCCTATCAGATCTGGGGCAGGGGACTTCCCCTTGAAATATTCGACGAACTTGCAAAGCTTTCGGCTTTTCCTGTTCCTGACCTTACTGTCCTCTTCGACATATCGCCAGAATGGGCTTTGAAGAGAGCAAAGTCAAGGGGAGATCTGGATTCGTTCGAGAACGAAGGAGTATCCTTTATGACAAAAATTCGCGAAGGCTATCTCGCGCTTTCAAAACGGGATCCTGAAAGATGGCTCGTGATCGAATGCGCTGAAAAGAAAAGTACAGAGATCTTTGAAGAGCTTATAGCCTCTGTTCTTTCAATAGGGGGTCTTTTCTGTGATCAATGATGCACTTTCTGTACTTCAGGCTTCTCAGGGCTGGAAAGACATAACTTCTTCTGTAAACATGAAAAGGTGTCCTCAGTCGGTGGCTGTTGCACTGCCTGAGATAATGCAGAAAATGTTCGTTGAGAATTACGGCAGGCTGATACTTGGTGACAGCCCGGTCTGGAATGAAGGGAACCACCCGGACCTTATCCATGCCGGCAAGCACCTTGCCCCGCCTTCGATCGATGAATGCAGGACCCTGCAGGGAGAGCTTGCACTCCACCCTCTTGTTTCAGACAGAAGGATGGCAGTCATATGGTGTGCGGAAAAACTCTCACTTGAGGCTTCAAACAGTCTGCTGAAGCTTACAGAAGAGCCTCCCGAACATGGCTGTATCCTCTTTGTATCAGAAGAGGACAAACTTATTCCTACGATAAAAAGCCGTGTATGGTCAGTACACATCGATTTGCCGGGAGAAATTGCACAGGCAAGACCTCATCCGGTTTCTGACGAGGAATGGGCAGAGTGGATAGCCGCAGGCAGAAAAAAAGATCCGGAAATACTATATCTGGAAATTGGAAGCTGGATAAAGGATCTTTCGGAAAAAGGAAAATTCAGAGAGGCGGCAGACCTTGATTCCCTGGTAAGACTGATGGGATCAAAAAGGCTTTCTGTGCCTATGATACAGGACCTGACCTATATGGTCATCAAGGAGGATGTTCCCTGTGAACAAATATTTAGCAATTTACGGTAAGCCAAGGTATCTTGGCATTTTAGAATACAGTACCGAAGAACCTATCGCCAAAGGAGAAACGGTCGTGGCTGAATCACACAGGGGAGAGGAACTGGCAGTAATAGCAGGCATTTTGACCCCTGAACAGGAGGCTGAATACAGGCTTCTGAGAAACGCTGCAGAACACGGTGATTCTGCATCAAAAACAGCCGAGCCCCTTGTCACAGATCTAACTTTCATATCCTTTGCGTCTGATGAGGATATTGAGACAGGCGACCTCTACAGAGAAGAAGAAAAAAGCATACTGAAAAGCGCCATTGAGATACTCAAGCCTCACGAGCTGGAAATGAAGCTTATTGATGTTGAATTCCTTCGGCACAGAAGAAAGCTGTTCTTTTACTTCTCATCTGAGCAAAGGGTAGATTTCAGGGCATACGTCCGTGATCTTGCAAGGGAGTTCAAAACAAGAATAGAGCTGAGGCAGATCGGGGTCCGTGACGAAGCCAAGATAATCAAGGGCATAGGGCCTTGCGGCCAGCCATGCTGTTGCAGCTACTGGCTCAACCAGTTCGCCCCCATATGCATAAAAATGGTGAAGGAACAAAACCTTGCCCTCAACCCGGCAAAAATTTCCGGTATTTGCGGCAGGCTGATGTGCTGCATGTGTTATGAACACAACGTTTACAGGGAACTCTGGGAAAAACTTCCCAATCCGGGAACAAAGATCAAGAGCCCGAACGGGAACGTCGTGGTCTCCGGAGTAGAAATTCATACAAACAGTGTCCGATGCTACGTGCCCGGAAGAGGAGAGATAAAGATCCCGATAGAGAAGTTTGATGAATTCAAAGAGACTGTTGTCGCCGGTAAGGACTGGATAACAGCAGGTGAAACAGAAGAAGCGGCACAGCCCAAACCGAGCATGAAGCTGCCTGAAAGTTATGCCGGCACTGAAACAAAGGTTCGCCGGGAAAAGGAAGACAGCGCTTCATCAGGAGAAGGCAAGCCATACAAAAAGAAGAGAAGACCCAGAAAGCTGCCTGCAGGAGCCAAAGAGCAGCCCAAAGATACAGGAAATAAAGAGGTCATCAAAAAAATCGTCATTGCACCTAAAAAAGAAGCAGAGGGTGATAAACAGGAAACTCAGAAACAAAAACCGCGACGACCGAGACGGAGAAGATCCGGAGCGAAAAAATCTGAAAGAACGGCCACTGTCGAGGAATAGGAGGCAAGCAATTGGATCTCTTTAAAAATCTGGCAAATAAGCTCAAAAATACAGGCAATAAATGGACACAGGGCATATCCAACTTATTTTCAGACGAACCGATATCCGATGCATTCTGGGATGACCTGGAAGAATTACTGATCCTTGGGGATGTTGGGATAGACCTTACAGAAACACTGATCAAGAGGCTCAAACAGAGGGCAATAGACGAGAGAATATCAAAGACATCTGAACTTAGGGCAGTTTTTTCAAAACTGCTAATAGAACAGCTTCAAGAAGTCAAAGGAATGGGTGAATCACTGGACGTAAGCAGCAAGCCTGCGGTAATACTAATGATAGGTGTTAACGGAAGCGGTAAAACTACGACCGCAGGAAAACTTGCCGCCCAGTTAAAGAAAGAAGGGAAAAAAGTCCTTCTTGCCGCAGCGGATACATTCAGAGCCGCAGCCATCGAACAGCTCAAAGCTTGGGGAGAAAGGACCGATGTCCGCGTTATTGCACAAAGCCAGGACAGTGACCCTGCTGCTGTTGTTTTTGACGCAATAATGGCGGCAAAGGCAGGAAACTACGATGTAATAATTGCAGACACAGCCGGAAGGCTGCACACAAAATCCAACCTTATGGAGGAACTCGCCAAGGTCTACAGGATCGTTAAGCGAGAAATACCCGAAGGTCCTGCAGAGGCGTTGATCGTCCTTGACGCCGTTACCGGACAGAACGGTTTCATGCAGGCTGAGACCTTCAGCAAGGTCATGCCCGTCACAGGGGTCGTTCTTACTAAATTCGACAATACGTCGAAGGGCGGCATTATTCTTGCAATTGCCGAAAAGCTCAGGATGCCCATAAGGTATGTTGGTCTTGGCGAAGGCGTTGACGACCTTCAGATTTTTGACCCAAAAACATTCATAGAGACTCTGCTCGACATAGAAAACAATGACTGATAAGCAATGCGGCAAAATTGAAGGTAAAGATAGGCACCCTAGGGATCCACTGGTAAAAAAGATAGTTGCGCTTCTGGTCCCAAGGGGAGATATAGATATATTCAGCAACGCGAAGAAACTCCTTTTAGAAGCATGGGGAGAGCCTGAGCGCATCAGTCCATTTATACCGTTCACATGGACGAATTATTATGAAGATATCGCTCCTGAACTTGACAGATGCTTCTTTTCGTATCCGGGACTTTTCAACATGTCAGACCTTCCTGACTGGAAGAGACTGACATGCGGTCTTGAGAAGGCGACAGGAACAACCAGAAGGGTGAACCTTGACCCCGGGACGATCGACGGGGCAAGGTTGTTGCTTGCTTCGACAAAAGGGCAGGCTCACAGGATATACTTAAGGGACGGAATTTTTGCAGAGGTGACTCTTTGCAGAAGGAAGGGCAAATGGGAAAGCTTTTTCTATACCTTCCCGGATTTCAAAAGTGGAGCCTATTTTGAATGGCTTGAAACAGTACGTGAAGACTGGAAAAGAGAAAAGTACAGCTTTGACAAATAGGGGGCATATAAATGATCGAACGTTATGAAACTCCTGAGATAAATGCGATCTGGAAAGACCAAAACCGTTTCCAAAAATGGCTGGATGTTGAACTTGCAGTATGCAAAGCCTGGAATGAGGCAGGAAAGATCCCGGACGAAGACTATCGCAACATAGTTGATAAAGCCTCTTTCAGCGTTCAAAGGATACGCGAGATCGAAGAAGTTACACAGCATGATGTCATAGCTTTTGTTTCAAGCGTTGCTGAGTGCATCGGGGAGTCTGGCAGATATGTGCATCTTGGACTGACAAGCAGTGATGTTATTGACACAGCTTCTTCACTCCTCCTCAAAGAGAGTATGGATGCAGTGCTGGATGCCCTTAAGGTCCTTCATAAAACGATCGGTGAAAAAGCTTTGGAGTATAAAATGACACCCTGCGCCGGAAGGACCCACGGCATACACGCGGAACCTACGACCTTTGGCCTAAAAATGCTCAACCACTATGCTGAGATAGGGCGGGACATTGAAAGGATCATTCAGACTAAGAAAGAGATTATGGTAGGAGGTCTTTCCGGGGCAGTAGGCACCTATGCAAATTGCCCTCCCTCGATAGAAGCACGGACCTGCGAACTTCTCGGACTTGGGGTGGATCCGGTATCGACCCAGGTCATCCAGAGAGACAGGCACGCACGTGTTGTGACAGACCTCGCTATCTGCGGAGCATCGCTTGAAAGGCTGGCTCTGGAGGTCCGTCATCTTCAGAGGACTGAAGTCCTTGAGGCGTCGGAGCCTTTTAAAAAAGGCCAGAAAGGGTCATCAGCAATGCCCCATAAGAAAAACCCCATACTCAGCGAAAGGGTATGTGGGATGGCGAGACTTCTCAGGGGTTACACCGTTCCGGCCGTAGAGAACATTGCTCTCTGGCATGAACGCGACATCAGCCACTCTTCTGTTGAAAGGGTAATGTGGCCTGATGTCTTCCACCTGATACTTTATATGACAAAGACTATGACAAAAATTATTAGTGGAATTTATGTCAATAAAGAGAAAATGAAAGAGAATATAGAAATTACCAACGGCCTTCTTTTTTCAGGCAGGATACTGATTACACTTGTAGAAAGGGAAGGGATAAGCAGGGAAGAGGCATATACTATAGCACAAAGCAATGCGATGAGGTGCTGGAACGAAAAAACACCTCTCCTTGAGCTGCTCAAAAACGACCCAAGGATCAAGAAAACGAGTGAGAGTGAACTGGAATCTTTATTTGATTTGGAGTATTATCTTAAACATATAGAAGAGGTCTTCAGCAGATTTCCCGAACTTACGGAGAACTCGACTATAAAATAATACATAATAATATGGAGGATTTGCAAATGGCTGCTCCAGACAGAAACATTGCTCTCGAAATGGTTCGTGCTACGGAAGCTGCGGCTATGGCCGCTGGACGGTGGATGGGACGTGGGGACAAGAACGGAGTTGACGGTGCCGCAGTTAATGCGATGCGTTTCATGCTCAACAACGTCAACATGGACGGTCAGGTCGTTATAGGCGAAGGGGAGAAAGACGAGGCTCCGATGCTCTTTAACGGAGAAAAGCTTGGTACGGGATGTGATCCACAGGTCGACATCGCAGTAGACCCGATCGACGGGACCCGTCTTACTGCACAGGGCCTTCCGAACGCAGTCAGTGTAGTCGCGTTTGCAGAGCGAGGCTCAATGTTTGACCCTCAGCATATTTTCTATATGGACAAGATAGCAACAGGCCCCTTTGCGGCACATGCGATCAACATTGATGCCACTCCGTCGGACAACATCAGAGCGGTAGCCAGGGCACTGAGGAAATCTGTCGAAGATGTTACCGTAATAATCCTCGACAGGCCAAGGCACGAAGAACTTATTAAAGAGATCCGTTCCATGCATGCCCGTATCAGACTGATCCCTGACGGCGATGTCGCAGGTGCTCTCTCAACATGCAAACCGAATTCCGGTATTGACCTCCTCATGGGTGTCGGAGGATCTCCTGAAGCCGTCATAACAGCATGCGCTGTAAAGTGCGTCGGCGGTAACATGCAGTGTAAACTCTGGCCGCGCAACGATGAAGAGAGAGAGAAGTGCGTCGAGAAGGGGATGGACGTCAACAAAGTCCTACATCTTAATGACCTTGTAGCGTGCGACAATGTATTCTTCGCTGCTACCGGCGTAACTGACGGGGACTGGCTCAAGGGCGTACGTTATTCCGGAGATGTAGTACACACATCTTCTCTTGTCATGAGAGCAAAGAGCGGAACTATCCGTTACATTGACGCAATACACAACGTACAGAAACTGGATGAGATCAGCGGCATAAAATATGGGGCACAGTCCAATGCAGTTTCTTTCCTGTAACATCTGACACATAGATAATACAATCTTTACTTTAAGGCAGCTTCTTCGCTCCGGGCGATCAGAAGCTGCCTTTTTATATTCACCCTTTTGTATGCTTTCATTAAATGAAATAATGGACATAAATATCCGTTATTTTTAATGTTGACATTTAAAATCTCAACTATTTTTAAAAGTTCTTTGTTGATCATATAATTTTCTTTGTGAATACGACTTGTTTTTAAATTTTCAGTGAATTTACTGCAGTTACATTACTAAAATTATTTGAATATTGCGGCTTGACTTTAAGTGAGCCAGTGATAATCTTTATAAGTGAGTTAAATGATCCATATACGCGAGGGGGCGGTCTTTTTGGGGGAGATCGATCGAATCGCTGAGGTTTTGCATAAACATAAGCAAGATCCCAGATATTTGCTTGCAATTCTTCTCGATATCCAGGAATCAGAGAACTACATTTCAATTGAAGCAATGCGCGCTGCAGCAGAATACCTTGGCGTTTCCGAAAGCCGTGTATTTGCTGTTGTGACATTCTACCGAACACTGAGTCAAAAGAAAAAAGGCAGAAAGATCATACGTGTCTGCATGGGTACTGCATGCCATCTCCGCGGATCAACTGCTGTTCTTCATGAACTGGAAAAAAAGCTGGGCATTAAAAGCGGCGGAGTTACTGAAGACGGCGAGTATACTCTTGAAACAGTCAACTGTGTGGGTGCTTGCGCACTTGCGCCTGTAGTAACATCGGGCGATATTACTTTTGGCAGGATGGAACCCTCCAAAGTTGCAGAACTTTTGGCAAAGGGGGCTTTTGCATGAGATTTGAAACTCTTTCTGACTTTAAAAACTACAAAAATCACATTTCACAGGAGCAAAAAAATGGGAAAGAGATCTGGATATGCGGAGGTCCCGGATGTGTGGCAAACGGCAGCATGTCCCTCGCGGAAGAGTTTGCCAAAGCATTGGTCAAAAAAACGTCTTCTGATGACAGCACTTCTTTCTGGCACAGCATCAAAGTCCTTATACAACACGAAGATAAAAATACGGAACAGCTGATAAAGATCGGCACAACAGGCTGCATGGGTCCATGTGAGAATGGCCCGATCGTTCATGTTGAACCTGATGGTTTTTATTATCAAAAGGTCACAGTTGATGACATAGAAGGTATTCTCAGCTCAATAAAGGAAAACATGCCTTATAAAACTAAAGCAATGTCTGGAAATGATGGCAAGCCTGCAGAGATCCCTTCTGCAGAAAATATACCTTTTCTTGCAAAACAGAAAAAGCTTGTACTTGGCAAAATGACCTCCATGTCTCCGCTTGAGCTGGAAGATCATATTGCTCACGGAGGATATTCGGCACTGATAA
>JAAYHA010000064.1 GCA_012727545.1 Synergistaceae bacterium
CAGCTTCGATAAAGAATCCGCCGTTTGCAGCAAGCTGTTTGAGAAGCGGTTCTGTGTGTGCGTCGTTTGTGCAGAAGAACGCGGTATTTTTCCCGTATTTGCTTACCCATGCAGGTGTCTTTTCAAGAATGAACTGCTGTGCTCCTGCTACGCCTACGTCGCTGGTCGGGTCGGGAGCTGTCTCAAATACAAACTTCATGCCGAGGTCTTTGCAGGCCTGCTCCATGATGAGGCGGCGCCTTCCGAGTGTTTCGTAGCTCATGTGACGGGGGAAGGAGATATGGACAAAAGTGTCGCATCCGAGTTCTTTTGCTGTGTGGATGATGAGATAGCCGCGGGAGACGAAGTCCGCATTGATCGTAAGGTCTGCGACCGATGAGATAACGTTCGGGTCTTCGTGTGCTTCTCCGGCGAAGCAGAGGATGTCAGGGCGTTTTTCCTTGATGCGGCGGAAACCTTCAGCGGTTCCCGGGATCGCCTGGTTGACTACGACGACTTTCATGTCAGGGTCATCAGCAAGTCCTGCTATCTGTGCGATGGTGGTTTCCATCTCAGACATGAAGTTGTCGGGGTAGGTCAGATGCTTGATCATTCCGCCTGTTGAAACATCGCCATACTTCTGGATCGCAAGCTCTGCTCCGCGAAGGTCATCTTCGCTCTGAGAAACTGTACCGGTAACGATACCGATGTGGAAGGCTGCCTTTTCCGGGGCTTTAGCCTCTTCCTGCGCCGGCTGTTCTGCCGGCTTGTTTGCTGTCTGGGTCATAAAGAAGCCCAGAGCCAGCACAACAACTACACCAATGATCATCAGGGTTTTCTTTGACATGAACTCATCCTCCTTGAAATTAGTTGGAAATAAAAAGTATTTTGTTGATGGCTTGTTGAAAAAGTAAAGCTTTTTTCTCCTGAGCTTGCTGAACTTGATAAACTGAATTCTATAATCAGTTCACGTCTGTGTCAATTGACTGCCTCTTCAGCTAATTATTCTTCTTCAGGATCATAGAGACAATATAATGATTGGGTCCCCGCTTCACCAAGCCCTCCTTCCGATATTTCCTCGTAAAGTTCCCTTGTAAGAGAGAGGGCAGGCAGGTCAAGCCCTATCTCATCCGCAGATATCTCCGCAAGTTTCATGTCTTTGATGTAATGTTTTACGAAAAAGCCCGGATCAAAATCCCCGTTAAGTATCCTGGGGCCGTAGTTTGTAAGGCTCCAGCTGCCTGCAGCTCCTCCTGATATGGCTTCAAGCACAGCTTTGGGGTCAAGGCCGCATCCCTTTGCAAAGGCAAGTCCTTCACACATTCCCGTCATAGTTCCCGCAATGGTTATCTGATTGGCCAGTTTTGTGTACTGCCCGCATCCGGCCATGCCCATGTGCCTTATGTTGGTCCCCATAAGCCTGAAGTAGGGGAGGGCGCGTTCGAAATCTTCTTTCTCTCCACCCACAAGGATCGTCAGCTTTGCTTCCCTTGCTCCCTTGTCTCCTCCGGTCACAGGTGCGTCAAGGACGGATATTCCTTTTGACCTCGCCTCCTCCCATATCCTTTCTGCCAGTTTGGGGCTCGATGTCGTCATGTCCACCAGCAGCGATCCTTTTGCCGCCGAAGCAATAAGTCCGTTTTTGCCAAGGTAGACATCCTCTACATCTTTGGGATAACCGACGATCGTGAATATGATGCTGCATTTGGAGGCCAGCTCTGAAGGAGAATTTTCCCAGCC
>JAAYHA010000065.1 GCA_012727545.1 Synergistaceae bacterium
AGATCAAACATTTTTTTATCGTTTTAGCATTTGCTGTAATTAGTTTTACCATCTTATTCCCTACGGCCGCCTTGGCTTGCACCTCGATCTGCCTTATTGCTGATGATGGGACTGCCGTCTGCGGAAGGACCATGGAATGGGGTACCTTCGACTTGAATTCCAGGGTCGCGATAGTTTCTAGGGGACATGAATTCTCATCAGAAACACCTGACGGTAAAAAAGGACTCACGTGGAAGACCCGTTACGGTGCAGTTGCGCTGGATATGATAGGCAAGGATTATTTTGCTGACGGCCTGAATGAAAAGGGGCTTGCTGTAAATTTTCTGTATCTCCCAGGCATTTCTGAGTATCAGCCTTATGACCCTGCAAAAGCTGATATATCCATGGGACCTGCATTTATGGCCACATATGTACTTACTCAGTTTGCATCAGTAGACGAGGTAAGAAAGGGAATGGACAAGGTCCGTGTCGTTGCTATCCCGGAGCCTGCTTTGGGCGGTGCCCCGGCCCCCATGCATCTGATGGTAACTGATAAGAAGGGAAAGGTCATTGTCATAGAGTACCTTAACGGGAAATTAATGATCAGCGACAACCCTGTCAAAGTGCTTACAAATGCTCCCAGCTTCGAATGGCATCTGACTAACCTCAGTAACTATGTCAACCTTTCTCCGTTACCATATCCTCCCAAAAAGATAGGGGATATAACCATCGAGCCTTCCGGAGGAGGCAGCGGGCTTCTTGGTATGCCCGGAGACATCACGCCCCCGTCGCGTTTCGTAAGGGCGGTAGCCCAGACGATGCTCGCACGAAAGACTCCTGACGGTCCTGAGACCGTATATGAGATCTTCCGAATAATGGATAACTTCAACCATCCGCTTTCAACAGGAGAAGGAACTGTTACTGAACTTCAGCGCCAGGACGGGATGAGAAGCTCCACTATCTGGACAAGCGCAATAGACACAGGAAACCTCGTCTACTACTATCACACGCAGCACAACAGAAAGGTAAGGATGATAGACCTGAAAAGGATAGACTTTTCGCCGTCCCAATCAGGAATAAGGCATCTGCAACTTGATCGCGAAAAAAAACAGGAGATAGAGGACATAACTCCATAAAATGAGACCGTAATAAAACCATATTCCAGAATATCAGTGAAACGGGGTAAGGAATTACATGTCAACATCAGAAGAATTCATGGTCTATCTTTCTGACCAGCTAAGAGATGCAGGCATCATAACTTATAGGAAAATGTTCGGTGAATACGCTCTCTACTGCGATTCCAAAGTTATAGGACTGGTCTGTGATGGTCAGTTTTTTCTCAAAAAGACAGATGCCGGACGAAAGCTTCTTAAAGAAGTGTGCGAGGCTCCGGCTTATAATGGAGCAAAACCCTCATTTCTGATAACATCGACTGACGACAGGGAGTATCTTACAAAACTTGTCAGGGCGACCTGCAGTGAATTGCCCTATCCCAAACAAAAAAAGAAAAAGGTAAAAAATAACTGTGACAGCGGGGAATATGTCTGTTACTGTTCAAAGGTAACAGAAAAAATGATCGCTGAAGCCGTCACAAATGGGGCCGACTCCCCCGAAAAGGTCATCTTAGCAACAGGCGCAATGAAAGACCCGGACTGCAAAGTCAAAAACCCAAAAGGCACCTGATGTTATGAGGACATAGTCCTGGTGTTCGGGAAACACTTCGAAGAAAAGAGAAGTCAAAATAAAGCAAAGTATAAGGAGTGATCCGGATGAAGGTAATCGCCGTGAACGGAAGTCCCAGAGAGGATGGAAACACCTCTGCTGCACTGAAAATAATGACTGAGGAGCTGGAAAAAGAAGGGATAACTGTCGAAACTGTAAACATAGGACATCTTGCTGTCCGCGGCTGCACAGCCTGCGGCTACTGCGCAAGCTCAGAGAACAACGAATGTGTTTTCAAGGATGACCCGGTAAACGAAACGGCCGCAAAGATACGCGAAGCGGACGGATTTATAATTGCCTCCCCCACCTATTACGCTGGGATAGCGGGTACCATGAAATCATTTCTTGACAGGCTCTTCTATTCGAGCTCAAGGCACTTCAAGTACAAGGTCGCAGCCGCAGTAACGGCAGTGAGGCGAACGGGCGGGATAGATACCCTTCATCAGCTGAAAAACTACCTTGACCTCGCACAGACAGTGACTCCCCCATCTCAGTACTGGACAGTGGTATACGGAAGGACAGAGGGAGAAATGCTTCAGGACGCAGAAGGCGTACAGACGATAAGAAAAAATGCCGGAGCTATGGCGTGGCTTATCAAGGTTATCAGCGAGGGGAAAAAGACTGTTCCGCTGCCTCC
>JAAYHA010000066.1 GCA_012727545.1 Synergistaceae bacterium
ATCCAACGCGTGTGAACTTTCAGATAAGCTAAGGGAGTTGACCGGAATTGAGACAGAGGTCCTTTCCGGAGAGGATGAGGCGCTGCTTTCTTTTTCTGGGGCTGTATCAGGCTTTGACCTGAGTAATGTTAACAGGTACTGCACGATCGATACGGGCGGAGGAAGCACAGAACTGGTATTTGCCGAAAAGGGAGAGATTGTCTGCAAAGCCAGCCTAAAAACCGGCGCACTGCTCCTCACGGAAAAATTCTTTTCAAATGATACGATTTTGGAGGAAGATCTTGAAAAAGCGGGTTATGAACTAAAACAGGTCTTTGACAGTGTAAAGCCCCCTTTCAAGGTTGATATGGCCGTTGGCATCGGAGGAAATGTCACAAGCATGGCCTCTGTTTACAAAAGGATGGAGGAATACGATCCGGAAGAAGCACACGGAACGGTCCTCCCTGAAGAAGAAGTAGAGAGACAGATAGGAGAATATTCAGTTAAAAGCCCTGAGGAAAGACGTAAAATTCCGGGTCTTGATCCGGAAAGGGCGGATATCATCCTTGCAGGCGCATGCATTATCAGATACGCAATGCGATTTGCGGGGTGCACGGAAATAGTTGTCAGCGACAGGGGCCTGAGGCACGGCATTTTGTACAGCATGACCGGAGGATAGGATAAAAATCTGGAAGGTCTTTTTAAAAGGAGGTGCGTGAGACGGAAGCGATAAACAGTTTTGTCAGCATAACAGGCGGTCTTGCACTGTTCCTTTACGGCGCTCAGGAAAGCGCCCGTTTTTTTAGACAGGATATCAGCGGAGGCTTAAAAGAGGGAATAGGAAGGCTCACAGGGAACAAGAGCAGGTCTTTCCTCCTTGGAGCTTTGCTTGCCGCTGTTGCGCAAAGCAGCGCGATCGCTATCTCATTTGGGATAGGTTTTGTGGATGCCGGGATACTCTTGCTTGCAGATTCCCTGATGATGGTCATGGGAGCAAGCCTGGGAGGGACTCTTGTCTCAGTCCTTCTTAGTTTCAATATTTTTGATTATGCGCCGCTCCTTTTTGCAGGAGCTTTTTTGCTTAGCAAGTTGAAAAACAGGAAGATACGTATGGTTGCCGGAGTTTTGAGATGCATCACCATCATTTTCCTGGGTATGATGTTTTTACGGATCGGCGCAGGATCGCTCTTTGAAGATGGTAAAGCAAGAGAGATAGCGCTCGCCTGGTCATCGTCCCCTCTTCTGATGGGTGTGTCAGCGTTTGTTTTTGCCGCTATCTTTCAAAGCAGGTCTGCGATAATAGGGCTTGGAATAGCGCTTGCTCTTTCTGATGCTCTTCCGGCTGTTTCTGCCCTGCCTATCGCTCTTGGAGCCCATCTGGGATCGTCCCTTATTGCGGTCACGGCTAGCTTTGGAGGAGGGCTGAGCGCCAGGAGGCTGGGGTTTTGCTCCTCCGTTTATTACCTTATCGGCTCTCTTGCTTTTGCCTTTATGATCCCTTCTGCCCACAGGCTTTTGAATGGCGCAGGCCTTGGTGTAGTCCAGGAGCTTGTCTATGGACAGATAATAATCGCCCTGTTTAACATAATGATCTTTCTGCCCTTTTCTTCTTTACTCAGCCGCCTTTCTGTGCGCCTGGTCAGTGCCTCCGGAGAATTGGACCAGCCGATGTATATAGAGGAGGAACTCCTTTCTGTTCCTTCCGTAGCGGTACTGCTCCTTTCAAGGGAGATGACCCGGCTTTCGAACTATATCGAAGCCTACCTGCAGATGCTGATGATACCTTCTGAGAGAGAAATGACTGTTTTTGAAAAATTGCCCGAAGCGATAGAAGAACTGAGTAAGTCATGCCAGGATTATTCCTACAGGATACGTGTGACCGCTGAAGATCCGAAACTGCAGGAAAAATTCGCGTCAGTGAGCAGAACGATGTCTATCCTCCGCTCAATGTCAAAAACTCTTTGCGGAGAGATCAGCGAGATACTTTCAGATGAAGCTGCGCATGCCGCGATCAGGGAAAGAGCAGGCAAAAAGCTCTGGAGCGAGTGGTCTGAGCATTCAGGAAAAATAATGCGTACGAGCCTGAGGGCATTTGTTATCGGCGAAAAGGGACTGATAAAGAAAACCAGGGAACTGGAAATAGAATATGGTGAGATCTGCAGGAAAATAAGGGATGAGATCACCGGCAGTTATTCTTACGGTAGGGATATTTCCAAGGCAATAAGAGTGATATCGCTGATGCAGGGTTTCTTTGGCATGTCGAAAATACTGGCTGAGGATGAAGAACTTTATATAATGCCTGAACGCGAAAACCCCTGTTAAGAATACCTTTTTGAAAGGGAAGATCAGGATGAACGAAAAGACGGTCGAAGACAAAAATCAAAGCAGCGTTCAAAGTTATCTTTACGCATCTGATAAAGAGAGACTGAGGCTTCTCGTGCAGGAGATGTCGGAAAATGCGGCAGCTTCTATTGAAAATGCAGTTCTTGCACTCAAAACGGGAGATCCTGAACTGGCAAAAAAAGTGATAGAAGAAGACGACCTGATAGATGAAAAAGAAGAGCAGATAGATCAGGAATGTCTCTATTCGATCGCGATGAGGCAGCCTG
>JAAYHA010000067.1 GCA_012727545.1 Synergistaceae bacterium
AATTGCTGCAGGGCTTCGCATTGTATCATAATCAGGTTTTTGCCCCCGGCAGGCGAAGCATAGTTATTCTTGCTCCTTCTGTTGAACCATCCGCGCAGTTCATCTATCTTCTGCTGCGGAACGTGATCCGGTTCAAATGCTTTGAGCGTCAGGGAGATCACATCCCCCCAGTGGAAAGAGGCTGTGCTGACCCAGGCGCAGACTGAAAGTCTGTCATACATGGCGCTCATTATGTTCGGCCTCTGGGCCCTGAGCCTGTACCCCGCGACTATCTGCACAAAGATCGCAAAAAAGAGTATCAGAAGCGAGATCCCTATCCTTTTGACAGTGATATTTTCGAAGCATAAATTTATGCGTTCTTTTTTTAGCAGCCAGAACATTATCGGGATGTCGGCAAAAATCAGCACATCCCATAATTTAAGCAGTGACCATATAGATTTTGCGATCAGGCCGGTCTGTGGAAGAAGGAGTACATCGTGAAATATAAAAATGTCTGAGTAATATCTGATAAAGAGAATATCTGTTAGGACAAGTACCGAAAAAAGCACGTTGACTGTCAAAAGGGCTCTGCCCCTGTATTTAGCCGGGACAAGGGAAACGGGTATAATTACAGAAAGGATCGCTCCCAGCGAAGGGACTGCAACAGCAAGTGCCCGGAGCGTGTGCCTCACCGGATGGATCTTCATAGTACCAAAAGAAGGCCAGTTGAGGACATCTGCTATCATGTAATCGACAACAAAAAATTTGATCCAGACCAACAGTGTCATAAGGATCAATATCCTCAGTTCTTTTTCACGGCATTCCATTTCTTTTACCGGCAGGATCCGCATTTTTTCAATCTTCCCTCACAAGAAAAGGAACCAAATCATGTTCAAGTATTAAGTCGTTGTAACTGAGACGCTTCTTAACTTCTTCAGACATTGGAGCATATTTTTCGTAATCAAGAACTTTGCCCTCAGGCATCTCTCTTGCACTTCTTGATAAGGGCTCTACAAGGACATTGCCTGTAATGAATGAACCGTTTCTGAATATTACCGGCTCACTTCTGTCATTTTCAAAAAGGTTCGTTCCAAATCCTGTCCTGAATTCAAAATCCATAAGATATGCAAAAGTATCGGGCAGGTCTATGAGTCCTGCGGGCCCCTTAATTTCTTCCTGTAAAGCCTGGTGGCCCGGGATCTTTATCGCGAGAGGTATACGCTGCAAATATTTCCATTCCCAATCATTTTTGAGATTCCTGCCAAGAAGTTTTTCAAGGCTCGACCTGTCCCAGGCCGGGATAGCCGTGTGATCCCCATACAATGCTATAACAGAGCTGTCCAAAAGTCCATTTTTTCTCAGCCCTTCTATAAAACTTCCGAACTTGTCATCAAAATATTTCATCGACGTTAGATAGTTGCCCATCAGAGTCCCTTCAAAGGGTGACGTGTTAAGTTCGGTCTCTTTGAAAATTCCGTCGAAGTTATATGGGTAGTGGCTCGTTAAGGTAATAAGAAAGGCATAAAAAGGTTTTTGTGTATTATCAAGTATACTGATGCTTTGTCTGAAGAAGCTTGCATCGCTTAACCCCATCCCGATGTTTTCATCGACCACGAAGTCCTTTTTACTTATAAAACGGCTGAAGCCCATCGAAGGGTACATCCTGTGCCTGTTCCAGAATCCCGGCCTGTCACCGTGAAGTGCCAGCGAAACGTATCCTTTGTCTTCCAGTACCTTTGGCAGAGCCTTATATCGGTTCCCTGCGAACCTCGTATATGCAACTCCCGATGCAGACGGGTAGAGTCCGGTATTAACTATGAATTCGGCGTCGGAACTGTTTCCGGAAGCTGTCTGGCTGTAAATGCCGCTGAAATATGCTGATCCCCTTACGAACCTGTTGAGGTTCGGGGTCACTTCTGTTCCGTTTATCCTCAGGTCTACAATAAACTGCTGAAGGGATTCGACCTGGATCACGATCAGGTTTTTGCCTTTAGCAAAACCCTGAAGATGATCCGGGGCTCTGCCTGACTTCTTCTCTTTAAAAAAGTTTTTCACTTCGGATATCTGCACATCAGAGATCTTTTCCTTAAAAAAGGTATGGCCTGCGGCGTTTTTAGCATCGGCAAGATGGTATGTCAGCGCTCCTATATTGTTGCAGACAGCAGTTCTGTCCCACATAGAGCTCAGTACCCCGGGCACTTTTTTCTCGTAAGACCAGAACCTGTACACCACAGGAATAACTCCGACAACGATCAGCAAAAGCGAGGCAAAAAAGCGAATGGCTCCAATTTTTTTAAAGAAGGGGACTGACCTGAATTTTCGTGAGATGTATATAAAAAAAATAAATAGCGGAATATCCGCAAAATAAAGGAAGTCAAAGGGATGTATGAGCGCGGTCACAGAATCTGCGATCTCTCCGACCTGAGCGGAAAGACCAATGTTCATGAAGGTGAACATATCTGAGTAGTAACGCAGGTGCAGCAGATCTGTTACTGCAAGCAGCGAGATCAGAAAATCAACAGTAAGGGCAGAAAATGCTCTGACCTTTCTCCAGAATAGAGAGACCGCCACAGTGAGACAAAGGACTATGCCTGCAGAGGAGGCAACAGAGGCGGGATTTCTTGTGGCATGGCTGGAGACTTCAAGCTCAAGGAAGTAAAATTTCGTTAAAATAACGGCAAACAAAAGTAGAAAAAAAATCAGTTCCCTGCGGTCGTTATCTTTTTTTGCATAATAAGGCCTGTGTCCTGAGAACCCCATATCGAAAAAAACTCCTCTGCTATCTTCCAAAAAGGGAATTGAGCCATTTATAGCGTACCTTAATATGCGAATCAGCCCGATCCAACGCTTCAAGGTCTGCACCGCTCATCCGCCATAGCCAGTTGCCTTCACTGACTCCCGGCACGTTCATCCGGCAGTCGGAGCCAAGTCCAAGTATATCCTGCATCGGGATTATCGCAAGCTTCGATGTTGATGAAAGGGCCATCACATTAAAAACTTCAGAAACATTCTCTTTGCTGATCTCGCGCCCTGTATACTCTGCGACCAAAGATCTTGAACTCTCATCCGATTCGCGCTCCCACCATCCCCTGACGGTGTTGTTGTCATGTGTGCCTGTATAAACGACAGATCCGGGAACGTGGTTATGTGGTGCATAAGGGTTGGAGCCAACTTCTCCGTCAAAGGCAAACAGCAGGACTTTCATTCCGGGAAGTCCAAAATCAGCCATAAGTTCCCTGACATCGTCTGTAATTATGCCAAGGTCCTCTGCAATGAGGGGCAATTCATCCGTTCCGTCCTTCCTGATACTTTGGGACAGGGCTTCAAGGAGTTCTCTTCCCGGGGTCTCGGTCCACTCTCCGTTTACAGCCGTTTCTTCTTCTGCCGGCACTGCCCAACACGCAGAGAAACCCCTGAAATGATCTATCCTTACAAGATCGAAGTCTTCCAGCGCCTTTCTGAATCTGGCTGTCCACCAGCTGAAGCCGTCCCCTCGCATGGTCTCCCAGTTATAAAGAGGGTTTCCCCATCTCTGTCCGCTCGAGCTGAAGTAGTCAGGGGGGACTCCCGCCACTTTATTCGGCGCACCCTCAGGATCAAGGTCAAAATATTCCTGATTCGACCATACATCCGAACTGTCAAAAGCGACAAACATGGGGATATCCCCCATCAATCTGATATCCCTCTCCTTACAGTATCTGTGAAAAGCCTTCCACTGCCTGTCAAAAATGAACTGTTCGAAGCAAATCAGCTCAATTTCCTCGTTTTTATCTTTTTGTGAAGAGTAGGACTCAAGTGTCTCTTTATCTCTGTTTGCAAATGCTTTCGGCCATCTGTTCCATGAGATGTCTTCAAAATCTTTTTTCAGCACTGTGAAAAGGGCATAGTCTCTGAGCCAGTACCCCTCTTTCTCAACAAAACGGCGGTAGACCTCAGATAAAGTGCCATATCTGCCCGGCTCATTCTTAAAACGCAGCCAGGAAAGCTTTATCAAATTCTTCAGGGTTTCGGTCGAATGACCGTAGTCGGCAATACACTCCGGACCGCCGCAATGATATTTTTCTACATCTTCCATGTCCAAAAAGCCATCTTCAGCCAGCTTCTCCGGGCTTACAAGGATGTGGCTGCCTGCGAAAGCAGACCGGCTGCTGTAAGGAGAATAAAAGGAAGAAGCATCTACCGGCGAAGTCGGAAGGATCTGCCATACTTTAAATCCTGAATCATTGAGAAAATCTGCAAAACGCTCGGCGCTGCTTCCAAGTCCTCCTGAACCAAAAGGTCCCGGTAAGGAGGATAAATGCATCAAAACTCCGCTTCTTCTATCCAAAAACCCTACCCCCGGTTTTCCTTGATCTGCTTATCGGCATCTTCCGGCAAAAGGACCAGACAGGAAAGCGGCGGCAGGGTCGCCGCTATCGAGTACTGGCGACCGTGGAACGATATCTTTTCTGCTTTTATTTCGCCCATATTTCCAATGTTTGATCCCCCGTACAGTGAAGAATCACTGTTCAAGGCTTCTCTCCATACAGTATCTCTTGGAACTCCTATCCTGTATCCGTTCCTTGCAACGGGGGTAAAGTTTCCAATAAAGATTGCTTCCATTCCGTTTTTTGCCCTTCGGAGAAACGAAACCACACTTGAGGACAAGTCACCGGAATCTATCCATTCAAAGCCTGCAGGATCATAGTCCTGTTCCCAAAGCTGCGGTGTTTTTTTGTAGAAATTATTTATATCTTTGAACCAGAGGAGCACTCCCTTGTGGAGATCGTCTTCCAAAACGTGCCAGTCAAGACTGATGTTGTGGTTCCATTCCCTCTCCTGACCAAACTCGTCTCCCATAAAGAGGAGTTTTTTGCCGGGATGTCCCATCATCCAACCGAAAAGCAGCCTGAGGTTTGCGGCTTTCTGCCAACTGTCACCGGGCATTTTGCCCCACAGGGATCCCTTGCCGTAAACTACCTCGTCATGAGAAAGGGGCAGAACAAAGCTTTCGGAATATGCATACCACATTCCGAACGTAAGCTTGTTATGGTGATACTGCCTGAAGACAGGGTCTCTGGACATGTACTGCAGGATGTCGTTCATCCATCCCATGTTCCACTTGAACCCGAAGCCAAGGCCGCCAAGCCATGTAGGCCGGGAAACCATCGGCCAGGACGTAGATTCTTCTGCTGTAACCTGTACGTCCGGATATTCCATGTAAATCGTCTCGTTAAGTTTTTTAAGGAAATCAATAGCCTCTATATTCTCATTCCCACCGTATTGGTTGGGGATCCATTCTCCATCTTTCCTGGAATAATCAAGATAGAGCATTGAGGCGACTGCATCCACGCGCAGGCCGTCAATATGATACATATCCAGCCAGAAGTGGGCGGATGAAAGAAGGAAGCTCCTTACCTCGTTCCTTCCGTAATTGAATATGCAGCTTTTCCAGTCAGGGTGGAATCCCTTCCTGGGGTCTTCGTGTTCAAAAAGTGCAGTTCCGTCAAATTTGGCAAGTCCAAAAGCATCGGCGGGAAAATGAGACGGTACCCAATCAAGTATTACTCCGACCCCGGCTTTGTGAAGCGCATCTATAAGCTTTCTGAAATCATCTGGCGAACCGTATCGTGCTGTAGGTGCAAAATAACCGGTAGTCTGGTATCCCCATGAACCATAAAAGGGATGTTCCATAACAGGCAGGAATTCAACATGTGTAAAGCCATTTTCAACAAGGTAGGGAGGCAGTTCCTCTGCTAGTCCGAGCCAGGATAGATATCCGTTTTCCTCTGTCCTTCTCCATGACCCTGCGTGGATCTCATAGATCGACTGCGGGGAAGAAAGGGAGTTTTTTTCTCCTCTTAACGACATCCATTCGCTGTCACTCCACTTGTACGATGACTCAGGGCAAATTTTTGAAGCTGTATCAGGGGGAGTTTCCCATAAAAAGGCAAATGGATCGCCCTTGTCCAGTATTTCTCCTTTATCAGTCGTTATTGAATATTTGTAGGAAGACCGGTCTGGAACGTCTGCGACAAATCCCTCCCATATTCCCGATGAGTCCCATCTTGGTGCAAGTATGTGGCTTTCCCTGTTCCAGGCGTTGAAATCTCCCATGACGGAAACCTCAGCGGCGTTAGGAGCCCATACAGAGAAGAGGACTCCATTTTTTCCCTGGTGAGACATTCTGTGTGCGCCGAGAAAATTGTAAAGTCTGCAATGGCTTCCTTCACGAAAAAGATAGATGTCTGTCTCTCCTGCAAGACTCAGGCCATGGATAACACTGCTCTCCATTTCTTTTTTCAACAGACGCACCCCCCTGCCTATAATGATGTTATTATAGCTGATAAGCTAGGTATCCTGACAAAGCTGAATTACGTGAGTCGGAGGTATGTTGATGAGCTCCATATTTTCATATAACAAGGTCGACAAAAAAATATTATATCTGCTGAGATCAACCATAGGGGATAAAAACGTATCTTCAGATAAAGAGAAACTGATCTCATATTCTCATGATGAGGTGCCGCCTTCTGCATACGAGAGCGAATACAGAGCAGAAGCGCTTGTCTTTCCTGAATGCAGCGCCCACGTATCAGAAATAATGAAAATAGCTTCAGCCAACAGGATCCCTGTTACTCCAAGAGGGGCAGGGACGGGTCTTTCTGGAGGAGCTCTGCCGGCATTCGGCGGTATAGTAATGTCCTTTGAAAAGATGAACAGGATTATCGAACTCGACGAAAAAAACCTCACAGTTACAGTTGAACCGGGAGTAGTTACTTCAGAAATCAGCAAGCTCGCAGCCAGACACGACCTCCTTTATGCAGGGGATCCATGCAGCGGTGACGCTTCCTTCATAGGGGGGAATATCGCAGAAAATGCAGGCGGCAACAAAGTCATAAAGTACGGAGCTACAGGTGCGCAGGTACTTGCGCTTGAGGTTGTCCTTGCAGACGGGACAGTGATCTGGTTTGGCGGGAAAAGACGCAAAGACGTGACCGGATTGGATTTTACACACCTAATGGCCGGATCTGAAGGAACTCTGGCGATAATCACAAAAGCCGTACTTAAACTTCTACCCCTTCCCAGACATTCGATAGACCTGCTTGCGGCCTTCCAGGATGCCGAAACTGCAATAGCATTTGTTCCTCAAATAATCAAAAAGGGGGGTATAATTCCCGCATCGATCGAATTCATGGACAAGAAGGCTCTCGAACTGGTTGAAAAATACCTGGGCAATCCTGTGCCTGCGAGCGATGCCGGAGCTGCCCTCATAATACAGCTTGAAGAAAATGATCCCGATGTCCTAGAAAAAGAGTATGAGAGAATAGGTACGCTTTCAAAAGAAAACGGAGCCAGTGAAGTTTACGTTGCTGACACCAGAAGCACTAAAGAGAGGATATGGCAGGCCCGCAAGGCAATACCGGAAGCGACCTCATTTTTTTACAACAGATATACGAAGGAGGACCTGGCTGTACCCATAGACAGGGTCCCTGAACTTCTTGAGAATATAAAGAAAGTCTGCCTGGGCAGGGACCTGGAATGGGTGGCATACGGCCACGCCGGTGACGGCAATATGCACTGTACTGTAATAGGACCTGACACAGAGGATTGGCATGAAGTTCTTCTCAAGGTACAGGAGGAGATTTACTCAGCAGTTATCGATATGGGAGGTACCCTTTCAGGCGAGCACGGGATAGGATTTAAAAGAAAAAAATTCATGAAGCTCTTCCTCAGCAAAGACCACCTTGAACTGATAAAAAGGGTCAAGCTTGCTTTCGACCCCGATAACATCCTGAATCCGGGCAAACTTGTCGAGTGGAACGAATAAAAAGAGAAGGTTTTCGGAAAGCCGAAAACCTTCTCTTTTTATTTATCAATTTCTATCTTCCTTAATTCCCTTCGAAGGATCTTGCCTGCTGCTGACACCGGGAATTCTTCAAGAAAACCTATCCTGCGGGGCACCTTGTAATGGGCGAGATTTTTCTTGCAGTAGTCTACTAGTTCTTTCTCTGTGGCAGCTTTTCCCTCTTTCACTATTACAAATGCCTTAACTATCTCCCCCGTCATACTGTTTTTCTCTCCGACCACAGCTGCTGACTGAACAGCCGGGTGTTTGCAGAGGGCGTTTTCGACCTCCTGAGGATAGACATTGAAGCCGCTTACTATGATTATGTCAGTAGCCCTGTCAACTATCTGCACATAGCCATCCCTATCAACTCGAACCACATCGCCTGTGTTGAACCATCCATCCACGAATCTTTCCCTTGTATTGACCTCGTCCCTGAAGTAGCCAGAAACCACAGAGGGGCCTTTGACCCATAGAACTCCCTCATCGTTAATGTCAAGGATCCGGCCATCCCTGTCTCTTATCTGTACTTGGTAAGTTTCGAAAAATTGTCCCACTGTTCCAAGTCTGCTGTCATCTGCGCTGTGACCGACAGCTACCACCGGTGAGCACTCAGTAAGTCCATAACCTTCGAGTATTCCTGTTCCGAGATATTCTTTGCTCCTTAAGTTCATCTGCACGTTCAGCCTGTCTCCGCCTGTTATCACGAATTTTATGCCAGTCAGGCGCTCTCCTTTTTTTGACAGCGCCCCAAGAAGGAAGATCATTATCGTCGGAACTCCGATTATGCAGTTTGCACCTGATGACCTGATCGCATCTATCGTATGCTCGACCGGGACAAAACTGGGCAGCAATGTCTGTCCGCAACCGCTCATGAGTGCAAGCATACCGGACATGTTGAAGCCGAAAGAATGAAAGTTGGGAAGAACGTTTAAGATGACTGAATCCCTGTCCAGGAGTCCCGGGACATGTTTTCTGATCGGATCGATATTTGACAGTATATTTGTGTGAGTGCATGGAACTGCTTTCGGCCTGCCCGATGTTCCGGATGTTGAAAATATGACTGCTTGGTCCTCATTTTCAGGTATACCCTTTACACATTTGAATTGCTGATCAAGTTTTTCGTGAGAGACGGAGAATATCCCAAACTTCATCCCTTCCAATACGCGGC
>JAAYHA010000068.1 GCA_012727545.1 Synergistaceae bacterium
GAACCTACAACGACTTTACCAATATAAACCTGGCCGGACTTAAAGCTGACGGCACTGACGGATCAAGCGAAGTCACATACATCTGCCTCGAGATCTTTGACGAACTTCGCCTCCTGCAGCCCCAGGGAAACATCCAAGTCAGCGAACGCACGCCTGACAACGTTATCCGTGCTGCGGCAAGGGTTTTCCGCAACGGCATGGGCTATCCTTCGGTCTTCAACGCCGACATGGTCATCCAGGAACAGATGCGTGTAGGCAAGACACTTGAAGATGCGCGCGAAGGCGGCACAAGCGGATGCATCGAGACAGGCGCTGCAGGCAAAGAGGCATATCTGCTCCATGGATACCTCAATATTCCCAAGCTCCTTGAGTATGCACTTACAAACGGCGTAGACATGCTCACTGGCAAGCAGGTCAGCATCCAGACAGGCGACATCAGTGAGTTCAGGACCTTTGACGATCTCTATGCTGCATTTGAAAAACAGCTCAACTACACAGTAGAGACAAAAATCAAAGTTGACAACTATCTGCGCTATCAGTACGCAACGAAGATGGCAGCCACGTTCCTCTCTGTCGTGATCAGGGACTGCATTCAGAACGGCAAAGACTATTACAACGGCGGACCTCGCTACAATTCAGACTATATCCAGTGCACAGGGATCGGAACGATAACGGACAGCCTCTCAGCGATCAAGAAGCATGTTTTCGACGATAAGAAGTACACCCTAAAACAGCTTGTTGCTGCCATGGAAAAGAACTGGGAAGGCGAAGAGGAGATGCGCCTCACTCTCCGCAATAAGACACCCTTCTTCGGCAACGACGACGACTATGCAGATGACATCATGAAGAGAGTCTATGACAGCCTCTTCAGGACGATAGACGGCAAACACAGCATTCTTGGGCCGACATATCACCTTAACATGCTCAGCACTACATGCCACAACTACTTTGGCCAGAAGCTTGCCGCTTCGCCAAACGGGCGTTTCTCAGGCATGCCGGAATCAGACGGTACATCTCCGAGCCATGGCGCTGACAGCAACGGACCTACGGCAGTAGTCAAGTCACTGGCTAAGATGGATCAGGTAAAATCAGGCGGAACACTGCTCAATCAGCGCTTCCTTCCCTCGGTCCTTGCCGGTGAAGAAGGCATCGAAGGCGTAAAGAACCTTATCCGCTCGTACTTCAAGCTCGGCGGACACCATATCCAGTTCAACGTTGTGGATGAAGATACTCTCCGCGACGCTCAGGAACATCCCGACGGCTACCGCGGACTTCTTGTCAGGGTCGCAGGCTACAGCGACTACTTCGTGGACCTCGATGCTTACCAGCAGGAAGAAATAATCGCAAGGAACGCCCAGGAAGGTTTCTAATACAAGGCGTTCAGAACAACTAAAAAATGAACAGGGGGCCTTTCTCTTTGAAGGGCCCCCTGTGTTTTCAGTTATGTCGATGCTCCTTATCACTTTGTGAGTTTCAGCTCTTCATCAAGCCTGTGCATTTTTGAGAGTGAATACTTGTCAAGTTTTTCGAGCATGCTCTTTCTCGCGGCCACTCCGAGTTCTGTCTTTGAAAGCCCGCCCTCTTTTCCTCTATCTTTCCAGCTGATCTTTTTGCCTTTGAAGTAGAGATCCAGGTCAGCCACACGTTCACCTGAGTCATCATATTCCAGTCCGGAAAGGAATCCTTTTACTGATTCCTCGTCGAGAGGGGTAAAGAGTTTAAGGAGGTATACTTCAGCCACCCTGCCCATCAGGGTGTACTCCTTTTCCCAGCCCTCTTCCAGTATCGTCCCTATCTGAAGCCCCTGTACCGCAGTCCATATTCTTTTCCTGTGAGTGCTGAAGCGCCCTTCCTTATCCCCGATCCGTATCTCCATGTTGTTCCAGTCCGGGGTCCCCATTGAATCTCCCAGGTATTCGTTTTGCCTCATTCTCAGTGTAGCAAGCAGCTTTTCCTTTGAATGTTCGGTAACGTAAAGGGCCCTGTCATGCATTTTTGAGTGAGGGATCCGGTGGTTGAGGGGTTCAGAGGTAAAGTAGATCACAGAGGAATCTTCAGGAAGTGGTTCAGTGAAATACGGATCGTTCGGAACGTAATCCCCTCCAAAGTCCTCCTTTATCCTTTCGATCCCCTTCTCTATGTCGCCAAGCAGTCTCATAAGGATATAGCCCGGCTGCATCCTGCTCTCAGCTATGCCTTCGCCAAGCCCGGCGTTGAGCATAGTGCAGAGCAGACGCTGTATACAGGTCTCTGAGATATAGACCCTGACCTCTTCCTTCTGCCCGGGCCCCTTTATGATCCTTGCGATCACTATCCTGCTGAACTCTCCGGAAAGGGAGAAGGCCTCTTCTATATCGCTGCCGGCATATTCACCCCAACCGAGCAATATCTTTTCAGCCTTGTCGAAATTC
>JAAYHA010000069.1 GCA_012727545.1 Synergistaceae bacterium
GCTTCCTCTATCGTCATGTTCATGTTCATCACGCCCAGACCAAATATGAACGGCACCGACTCACAGAAGCAGGATCCGGGGTTGCAGTCTGTTGCAAGTGCGACAGGAACATCCCAGTCGATCATCTCCCTGCCCCTGGCGTAAGGTTTTTTCAAGCTGTAGGCAGTTGCAGGAAGAAGCACTGCAATAGATCCGGCTCTTCCCATAGCACGGAGATTCTCTTCGCTGGCAGCCAGCAGATGTTCAGCCGACCTTACTCCAAGTTCTGCGGCAAGTCCGGCTCCACCGAGGTCATGGACTTCATCGGCGTGTATCTTCATTTCAAAACCCAGAGCCTTTGCCGCTTTGAGTATCTTCCTGCTCTGGTCTACCGAAAAAACGCCCTCTTCACAGAATATGTCGCAGAATTCAGCTATTCCCTGAGTTTTTACCTTTGGCAGCATCTCGTTGATTACCAGATCAACGAAATCATCCGGTCTCTGTTTGTATTCAGTGGGGACAGCATGTGCGCCCATAAATGTCGGGATAACATCAAGCGGGGTCTCCCTTGATATCCTGCTAATTACCGAGAGCATCTTCAATTCCAGTTCCAGGTCAAGTCCGTATCCGCTCTTTATCTCTACCGTTGTCGTTCCCTTTGCAAGGGCAGACATGGCAAGTTTTTTTGTGCTGAGGAATAGCTCTTCTTCTGTAACCGACTTCACTGCTTTTACAGATGAGAGAATGCCGCCTCCACGCTTGAGTATCTCAAGGTAGGGGAGTCCGTCCAGCCTCATCTTGAACTCGTCCTCGCGCCTCTTTGCGAAACAGAGATGTGTGTGAGGATCTACGAATCCGGGTATCACACAAGCTCCTTCCATATCTCTCTCTTCATTGACCAAAGAGGTGGAAGAGAGTCCATTGAGTACTTCGTTTTCCTCTCCTATGGCCTCTATCAGGCCGTTGACAGCAAGAATAGCTCCTCGGCCATACTCCTTAATCTTTCCCTGCTCTTTGCCCCTCAGAGGGCATCCTGGGTCAAGCGGGGTGAATATCCTTGCGTTCCTGTATAGTTTTACCGTCATTCCGCCCTCTCTCCCATCAGTTCAAGAAGCTGAAGCTCCAGCACCTGTGCGGGATCGAAGTCGTTGATCTGCATGTAGTATGCAGCGCTCTCAAGAATGGCGTTTACGGGTATCATTCCGTATACCTCTGTCTCAATGACCTGTACGCCCCATCTTCTGGCTTCCATCCTTATCATTTCCAGCACCCTGTATAGTGAGTTCTTCTCGTAGTCTACAAGGTTCATGCTGACCTGGGTGATGCCGCGTTCCTCAAGTGCAAGTCCTATGCCCTTTACGTGACAGAAACCGCCGGATGAGGCCCTTACTGTGTTTGCGATCTTCTTGGCAACATCGAGGTCAGCTGTATCCAGATTTACGTTGAACGCAACAAGGAATTTACGGGCTCCGATGACGGTGGCTCCCGCAGTGGCGTGGAGTCCGGGGCCTCCTACATCAGGCATTCTTTCTTCTTTTGTCTTTGCCTCTTCCTTAAGGACTTCATACTGTCCCTTGCGGATGACCTCCAGACGTTTTCTTTCCGGCCGTTTGGCCGCATCTTCATAAAAGTAGACAGGGATCCCGCATTCTTTGAAATAACGCTCCCCGAAATCGTGAGCTAGCTTTATGCAATCTTCCATTGATATACCCTTTATAGGAGTAAAGGGTACAACATCAATTGCTCCTATCCTTGGATGTCCTCCCTGGTGGGAGTTCATGTCAATATTTTCAAGCGCAGTCTTTGCGGCTTCTATCAGGGCATCCTGAATTGGCACAGGAGCTCCGACAAGGCTTATGACCAGTCTGTTGTGGTCTTCGTCAGCGCGGTGGTCAAGAAGGTATACCCCTCTTTTATCCTTAAAACAATCAACTATTTTTTCAATAACTTCCGGGCGCCTTCCTTCACTGAAGTTCGGCACACATTCGATCAATTGCATTGCCATACTCATTCCTCCCTGTATTTGATAAAGCTCTAAATTTTACTTCAGTTCGCCGATCTCTTTCTCGACTGCATCAATTATAGTTCCATCAGTCACCAGTTCAAGAGATTTTAGCATAAGTGGCTGCATATACTGGTCCTTCGCGTAGAACGGAACTTCCCTGCGAAAGGCCTTATAAGCGGCAGCTGTACCACGTCCCGGTTTAAGGGGTGCTCTGAAATCGATGCCCTGTGCAGCGTTCAGCATTTCTATTGAGATCACGCGTTTAGTGTTGTTCAATATGGTGAGTGCTTTTCTTGAACTGTAGCCGCCCATTGAAACATGGTCCTCCTGGCCTGCTGAGGTGGGGATGGAGTCTACACATGAAGGATGTGCGAGGACCTTGTTCTCGGAAACTATTGCGGCAGCAGTGTACTGAGGGATCATGAATCCGCTGTTGACGCCGCTCTCCGCAACAAGGAAGGGCGGAAGATCTGAGAGCTTATGGTCTACCAGCCTTGCCACACGTCTCTCTGAGATGTCTGCTATCTCAGCTACAGCAATACCGAAGAAATCCATTGCCATGGCTATGGGCTGACCGTGGAAATTGCCTCCGCTTATCGCCTCTCCGTCCTCATGGAAAATGATCGGGTTATCGGTCACTGAATTTATCTCAATGTTTAATACGGTCTCAACATACGAAAGAGCATCCCTGCTTGCACCATGGACCTGGGGGAGACAGCGCAGAGAGTAAGCGTCCTGCACTCTGTCTTTTTTGTATGTTTCGATTATTTCGCTGCCTTCGATAAGTCTTCTCATGTTCTCGGCAACGATGCTCTGTCCCACCTGTGGGCGCAGATCGTGGGTACGCCTGTCAAAGGCGTATGGGACAGCGTGAAGGGCTTCGGCTGAGAGAGCTGAAGCAATGTCAGCATTCTTCACCAGTCTCTTTGCATCATAGAGACAAAGGGTCCCTATCCCTGTCATTACCGTAGTGCCGTTGTTAAGGGCAAGCCCTTCTTTAGGCATAAGGTCGACCGGTTTGAGTCCGTTCATGCTGAGGGCTTCGAGGGTCGGCATTTTTTTGCCTTTATAAACGACGTCTCCAAGACCTATCAGTGTTATGGCAAGATGTGAAAGGGGGCAGAGGTCGCCGCTTGCCCCTACAGATCCCTGTCGCGGGATCACCGGGTGGATTCCCAGGTTGAGATAGTTGACAAGCTGGGTCAGTGTCTGAAGGCTGATGCCTGAATATCCCCTTGTAAGGGTGTTGATCCTGAGAAGCATTATCGCCCTGACATAGTCTTCCGGCAGTGCCTCTCCAAAACCGCAGGCGTGGCTCATAAGGAGATTTTCCTGCAGCTGGCGGCTTTGATCTCTCGGTATGACCACTGAAGCGAGGTCTCCGAATCCTGTTGTGACTCCGTAAACTACGCGCCCTTCGTTGACCCAATCTTTGACTGAATCGGCGCATTCTGATATAAGTTTTTTTGCTTCCGGGTCAAGCTCAACCTTGTATCCATTTCTTGCAACGTTGACAATATCGCTGATAGTAAGAGATTTACCGTCCAGAACTACTGAATTTGAGCTCATTGCAAAATCCCCCTTTTATTGTTTTGATGCTGTTATCCCTGTTCTGCGGTGCTATAATCATGATATTAGGATGAAACATTTTACTGTTAGATATTTATCATATTTCACAGCTTTAATACTTTCCATTCCTAAATCTTTGCGTTACAATTAGTATAATCAGATATTTTTCTTAGTCAAGAAAAATATCACAAATATTGAAAAATATAATGAATGGAGTTGACCTGGCATGTTTGACCCAAAGACAGGAAAAGCTATTGAGATCACACTGGACTTTCCGGAGGGACTCCCGCCAAAAGCGGAATTCGAACCGGGGATCAGAAGAGCTCCAAACAGGGGACAGGTTCTGAACGATAAAGAGACTGTACTGGCTCTTAAGAATGCCCTTCGTTACATACCCGAAAAATACCATAAAGAGATCGCTCCGGAATTCCTGCAGGAATACCGCGAGCACGGACGCATATACGGTTATCGTTTCAGGCCTCAGGGACGCCTCTACGGCAAACCTATCGACGAATACATGGGCAAATGTACAGAGGCTAAAGCTTTCCAGGTAATGATAGACAACAACCTGGACTTTGAAGTAGCTCTCTATCCTTATGAACTTGTAACATACGGAGA
>JAAYHA010000002.1 GCA_012727545.1 Synergistaceae bacterium
AGCATGTTCATCGGATCTCTGCTGAAGCGGCGCTGTATCTCGGAAAGAGCCCCGAGAAGCCTCTCAATTTCGAGTTCCCTGTCTCCTACGGAAATAATGGCAAGCACGTTGCCGATGTCCCCGAATTCTATCTGTATTCCAAATTCATCCCTCAGGATGTCATAAACTTCTATTCCTGCAAGACCCATTGCACGGGTATGTATGCTCAGTTTGGTCCTGTCAAAATCAAAGACCGTATCTCCGTTTATTATCTCTTTTCCGAAGGCCCTGAAGCCGGGTATCCTGTTGACTTCTTTTCTGGCATATTCGCTTAGCGAACATACCCTTTCAAATATCTCTTTGCCGTGGAGACAGAGGTTCTTCCTCGCTATGTCGAGCGAAGCCATCAGAAGGTAACTGCCGCTTGTAGTCTGTGTGAGGTTTATTATTTGTCTCACAGCCTCGGCATCTACGGCCGGACCCAACAGCAGCATCGAGCTCTGGGTAAGGGATCCTCCCGTTTTGTGTATGCTGACTGCTGACATGTCGGCGCCCGCATCCATAGCCGAAAGGGGGAGATCCTCTCCAAAGTATAGGTGTGTTCCGTGGGCCTCATCGATAAGGGCGAGCATGCCCGCATCATGGGCAATTTTAACTATTTCTCTCAGGTCGCTGCAGACCCCGTAATAGGTGGGGTTGTTTACAAATATGGCTTTTGCATCCGAATTTTCCGACACTGCCTTTTTTACATCGTTTACTGACATGCCCAGGCTTATCCCAAGTTCCGGCTCTATTCCGGGGTTCACATAGACAGGTGCGGCGCCGCAGATCACCATTGCGTTTATTACGCTCTTGTGAACGTTTCTCGGCATTATGATCTTGTCGTTCTGCCTGCAGCAGGAGAAGATCATGTTCTGTACCGCTGCAGTAGTTCCGTTCGTTATAAAAAATGCCTGGCTCGCCCTAAAGGCCTCTGCCGCAAGGATCTCAGCCTCCCTTATGACTCCTGTAGGGTGGGTCAGGTTGTCCAGTGGCTTACTTGAATTGAGATCCATCGAGATGCACTTCTGGCCAAAGGCATCGACAAGGGCCTTGTGCCCCTTGCCCTGCTTGTGGCCCGGGACGTCGAAGGAGACGATCCTGTTGTCTATGTACTGATGAAGAGCATCATAGATCGGAGTCCTGTCCTGTCTATTCATAGACGTTCATTCCCGTGTAGATCTCTATCATCTCCCTGCGGAGCCTGTTGGTTATCTCAAGCCTCTCCTTCGGTGTGAATTCAAGCACATCATTGTTGAAGAGGTAGTTCTGAAGGTGCAGTTCCTTTATAAGCATCTTCGTGTGGAAAATGTTTGACTGATATACATTTATATCCTGGGCGTCATATTCCTGCAGGGTCCTGGAGTCAATGAAATCCTGTATCGAGGCTATCTTGTGGTCAATGTAGCACTTGCGGCCGTCCATCTCACGGGTGAAGCCCCTGACGCGATAGTCGATCGTAATAATGTCGGAATCAAAGCTTCCGATAAGGTAGTCCAGGGCATTAAGCGGGGATATCTTGCCACAGGTGGAGACATCAATATCAACACGAAAGGTCGATATCGCCTGGTTCGGATGGAATTCAGGATATGTGTGGACTGTGAGGTGGCTCTTGTCCAGGTGACCGCATACAGTTTCACGCTTTGAGAGTATATCCAGACCGCTGTTGCATGAAGGGTCAAGAGTCTCAGGTGGCATCGGCATCTCAGAGATCAGGATGGTGACGCTTGCTCCCTGCGGGTCGTAGTTCTGTTTTGATATGTTCAGTACATGTGCGCCGATCATGTCAGTAACATCGCAAAGAATGTTTGTGAGACGCTCTGCGTTGTACTGTTCATCTATATATGCAACGTATTCGTTCTTTTCTCTCTCTGTCTTGGCGTAGCATACATCATAAATATTGAAGCTAAGCGTTTTTGTAAGGTTGTTGAAGCCATACAGTTTTATTTTCTCGGCCATCTCAGGCTCCTTTCTGAAAATGGCCTCCGCACGAGTGTTCATCTCTGCGAGGAGTGTTTTGCACTCCTAAAAACTAAAAAACAACCACCTCTCTTTGTCTTTGGACAAGGAAAGGATAGTTGTACTTGATACATGATCCCTACTTTAATTTGATTGATGTTATATACAAATATTGGTAGTTTATTTGAGCCTATACAGTAATAAATACTTTTACTGCTCATGTCGACCATTCACAAGTACTCAAAACTTATGAACACAATTTCGCGGAGGTCTCCGCAACAAAATTTGAGCTTAAGCTCATCAACACGATATCACAATCGCTAGTTCGGCATTTGACCCGGCTGTCCGTATGGCCTTCGTATAACTGTAATACAGTTAGGTCAGACTTGAAAATGCTTGACTTGGTTTGTGATGATAGACTTAAATACCCTACCCTCCTCATTACCGCTATCACTAGTCGTTTTTTACCATATAAAGCAAAATGTTGCAAGTTATAATATGACTATTTGATACAATTACGTAAATATGAGATATTCTTCTCAGGATGGAAAGCCGGCAAAAAAAATACTTGCAAAAAGAAAGGGGTCCCTCTGATGAGCCCTAAAACAGATCACGAATCTCGCTACCAACAGCTAGCTTCCGATATAGCATCAAGGATTGCCGAAGGCAGCTATCAGGTAGGCGATAAGATCTTCGCGCGTTCCTCACTGGCATCTCAGTATCAGGTCTCGTCAGAGACTGCCAGAAAGGCAGTATGCGTCCTTGCGGAACTGGGAATAGTAGAGGCCGAGAAGGGGAGCGGGGTCACTGTGAAGTCCAGGGAAAACGCACTGCTCTTCATTTCAAGGAGACGTGACGCGAGGACCCTTTCCTTTCTCAAGAACAGCATCATAGAGAAGGCAGAAAAGCAGATACGTGAGATCGCGGAGCTGAAGGAAGAGGTAGAGAGGCTTGTTGACTTGACGGAACGTTTCCGGTCTACGAACCCTTTCATACCCTTTGAGATAACCCTTGAAGGGAACCTCCCCTCAATAGGGAAAAAAATATCCGAACTTTGCTTCTGGCAATCGACCTCAGCGACAGTGGTGGCAATAAAGAAGAAGGGATCGCTCATCCTTTCACCCGGGGGCACGACACTTCTTGAAGAGAGCGACGTACTCTATTTTGTGGGCGATGAAGGCAGCTATTCCAGGGTCAAATATTTCCTGCAAACCCTCCTGACCAAAGACCCCTTGGATTATTAACAAACCGAGGCTAAAACCTGCTGCTAACATAAGATAATTTTAAATATACGATATTTTTACTTGAAAAAGCAACAACTTTATGTAAGAATAGGAGTGTTGCAATTATATAGATGGAGGGATACAGATGAATAAAAAACTGAAAGGTACACTTTTGCTTTTAGTGATGGCTCTTATCTTTGCAATGCCGGTACAGGCATTTGCAAAAACGGAGATTGTGGTCACAGACAACGGATGGGACAGCCAGAAGCTCCACAACGAGATAGCAAGGGTTATCGTTGAGAACGCATATGACGGTTATGTGCTCAAAACTTCGACAGCCTCTTCAACTATGAACTGGCAGGCAATAATAGCCGGAGACGTTGACCTGGATATCGAAAGCTGGACAGACAATGTCGCGACATATCCTAAAGATGTCGCGAACGGAGACATTGTAGACGTCGGGATCCTGGCTCCGGACAGCAAGCAGGGACTCTACGTTCCAAGGTACGTCATCGAAGGAGACGCCAAACGAGGCATTAAGCCTTTAGCTCCCGGCCTTAAGACAGTAAAGGATCTGGCAAAATACCACAACGTATTCCCGGATGACGAGGACAAGAGCAAGGGAAGGATCTACGGCTCGATCCCCGGCTGGATGGCTGACGAGGTGCTTCACAAAAAATATGAGCTGTACGGACTGGACAAAAATTACAACTATGCACGTCTTGGAAGCGAAGCCACTCTTTTTGCATCGCTCGTAGCCGCATACAATCTGGGCGAGCCATGGGTGGGATATTGTTACGAGCCTACCTGGGTCAGCGGAAAACTTGACATCGTGCTTCTCGAGGACGAACCCTACAGCAAAGAGCTTTTCGAAAAGGGAGGCTGCGCCTTCCCGTCTCAGCAGCTTAAGATCGTAAGCAGCAAATATTTTGCAAAAAAAGCTCCTGATCTGCTTGAGTTCTTCAAAAAATACAAAACCGGCAGCAAGTTGATATCGGAAGCACTCGCATATCTTGATGAGAAAAAAGCAAGCCACACAGAAGCAGCGAAATGGCTGCTCAGGAAAAATCCTGAACTGCTCGACCAGTGGCTGCCCAAGGAGAGAGCAGAGAGGGTAAGAGCTGTTCTCTAAAAAACTTCCCTGTTAGATAAACGAAATGTAGATCAGGGAGGTCTTTGAATGGAATTTCTTTATAAATTCCCCGAAAGCCTTCAAATAGGAAGCGGGGAAGCTATCGACGTAGCCGTAAAAGCTTTCAGCAGAAACAACAGGGAGACGCTGGGATTGATAAAATCAGCGATAATTGCTTCCATCAACTCAATTAACTCTCTGCTGGAAGCGATCCCCTGGCCCGTCATGATTCTTGTCGTGGCTTATCTGGGCTGGAGAGTCAGCAAAAAACTTTATGTGGGACCCATGTACGCAGCCATGCTCTTTTTTGTTGGCATGTGCGGCCTGTGGGACAATATGCTGGAGACGATAAGCATGGTAATAGTGGCTGTCTTCCTCTCCGTTATCATGGGCTTCCCGTTGGGGATCATAGTGGCAATGAGCAAAAGGACTTCCACCATTGTGAGGCCGATACTGGACCTTATGCAGACCATGCCTGCCTTCGTCTACCTTGTCCCCGCGGTCATACTCTTCAGCCCCGGTAAGACCCCGGCTCTGATAGCAACTACTATATACGCAGTTGTACCCATGGTCAGGATGACGAATCTGGGGATAGTCCACGTGGACAAAGAGATGGTGGAGGCCGCTTCATCATTTGGATCGACAAAAATGCAGCTTCTGGCCAAAGTACAGATCCCTCAGGCACTGCCTTCGATCATGGCCGGCATCAACCAGACGATCATGATGGCGATGTC
>JAAYHA010000070.1 GCA_012727545.1 Synergistaceae bacterium
CCTGATCTCTGAGCAAGTTCTCTTCCGTCCCTTACTTCCGGGTCGTCAGGCGCATAACCGAGCAGCCCCGCCAGGAGAGCCCTGTCTGTGCCGTGTCCCTCACCTGTGGTGGCGAAGCTTCCTCTCATGTAGATGTTTGCATTTTGGACCTCTCCGCCCCAGCAGAGCCTCACGATCCTTCCGATGCGCACGGCACCCGCCGTATGGCTCGAAGAGGGCCCTATCATTACAGGGCCGATGATATCCCAAACAGGCATTCGTACTCCCCCTGTCAAAAGTGATCTTAATGACCGCACTAATTGTATCAGCAGATGTGCAAACATGTGAAAGATAACGCTTCTGACAATTTGAACTTTTCCGTCTCTTTTCAAAACAGGCGGGAGCATATTGCGCTTTGTCATGTTTGGGTATAGGATTCTGCGAATGTTTGCAAACCAAACGGAGGTATTGTGAATTGAAGAATCATCTCGTCAACACAAAAAGATGGATAATAAGGAAAATAGCAGAATCTTTCTGGGGAGACAATTTCAGGCAGGGCATCAAACGTCTCCCCTTTGAAAGGATCCCGCCCGGCTCGGAGGCGAAATACCGCTGCTGTGTCTATAAGGAGCGCGCAGTGGTAAGGTCGAGAGTTCTTGCGGGGCTTGGGTTCAGCGTCGAAGCTGACGATGAGATGACATCACTTCTTGAGTATGCCGATGCGGCACTGAAGAGAAAGCGCATTGAAGGACCCCCTCTTACTATCATCGATATCGCATGCAAGGGATGCGTAAACTCAAGATACTATGTTACGGAACTCTGCCAGGGCTGCCTGGCCAGGCCCTGTGAGACGATATGTCCTTTTGGCGCGGTGACCGTAAAGGACGGACATTCCACTATAGACGTAAAAAAATGCAGGAACTGCGGTAAATGCAAGGAAGCCTGTCCTTATCACGCCATCTCAAAAATATCTGTCCCCTGTGAGGAAAACTGTCCGGTAGATGCCATCACAAAGGGAGAGCATGGAGTCGCATCGATCGATTTCACAAAATGCATAAGCTGCGGCTGCTGCGTTGCGGCATGCCCCTTTGGCGCTGTACTTGAACGAAGCCAGCTGGTCGACATACTCCGGGCCCTTAAAAGCGGGAGAAAGGTCGCTGCCATAACAGCTCCGGCTCTCGTGGGACAGTTCGAGGCATCTTTGCGCAAACTTTCAACAGCCATGAAAAAACTTGGATTTTCAGAAGTTGTGGAAGTGGCAAGTGGCGCAGAGAGGACAGCAAGGGAAGAGGCCGAAGAACTTATGGAAAGATTGTCTGAAAACGGATCTTTCATGACGACCTCATGCTGTCCTGCATATATTCAGACGGTACGAAGGCATATGCCGGAGATGCTTCCCCACATATCTGACACTCCTACGCCAATGCACTACACCGGCGAAATGGTCAAGTCGAAAGACCCACAGGTTTTGACCGTATTTATCGGACCATGCGTTGCAAAGAGAAGAGAGGCAATGGAAGATTCATGCGTTGATCACATCATGACTTTCGAAGAACTTGCCTCTGTCTTCGAGGCAGCAGGAATAGACCCTGCCTCATGCGAAGATGACACCGACCTTCCGGAAGTCTCTGCAGAGGGAAGGGGTTTCGCACTTAGCGGCGGTGTCGCAGCGGCAGTAAAGAGCTTCATCGGCAGCGAAAATGAAATAAGAACAGCATGTATAAACGGAACGAGCAAGTCAGAGATCGCAAGGATGAGAGCCTACGCAAAGAACGGCGGACCTTTCGATCTGCTTGAAGTGATGACGTGTGCCGGAGGATGCGTAAACGGCGCAGGGGTAATAAATAAAGAACCAAAAGCCAGGGACGATATACGAAAACTGGTATCGGAGAGCAAGAGTATCAGGACTGTCTGACACAGAACTTCTTACATAACATATAACCGGAGATCAGGCAGAGGGCCGCTGCAGATACAGATGCCGGTCCTCTGCCTGCATTTGTATCTGCTTTTGTTGAAAACTACCCTTCAAACGGGTGTGAGAAGAACACTTTTGTAGTACAAGACAAACTTTTCCTTCAGACTATTGACACTTCTGAAATAAGGAGTATCATTCCACAGCATGATAATTAATCAAACTTATATTATTTGACTTGTAACGTTCATTTATTGACCCTAAATTGAACTTTTTTAGAATTTTAGGTAAAGATATATATTTAACAAGCTATATA
>JAAYHA010000071.1 GCA_012727545.1 Synergistaceae bacterium
AGTACATACCGGGAAGACGGAGAGGGGAGGTTGGTTCCTAAGGTCTACAATCGCTCGCCTATTGCCAGTATTTTGGGCCGCAATTCTCCGCAATGAGAAGCGAGCAAATTCTCCAGCGGCAGAAGGACGCGAATTCACCGCAGCCCTCGGCTGCAAATTCCCCGACCCTGACCTTGCCCCCTCACAACCGTTTGACTACCGTTTGACAATTGTTTGACGATAGTTTGACCGCTCCTACTACAGCTTAGCAAATTCTTCTCCATTTTCGATCAAACATATTGTAAAAACAGTGTGTAAATTTACTTGCGTCTTTCTTAAACCTGCAATATAATGTACAGCTGTATGTTAGACGTATCAGAACATCTGGAGGTGCAATACATTGAAAAAGGATATCCATCCAAAATACGAAACCTGCAAGGTGACCTGCGCCTGCGGCAACACATTCGAAACCAGGTCCACTACAGGAGACATGAGGGTTTCGATCTGCAACGCATGCCACCCCTTCTACACAGGTAAGAAGGGCCGCGTAATAGAAGCCGGACGACTTGAAAAATTCCGTCAGAAGTACGCAGGTGTGAATTACGGACAGAAGAACGTAACAGAGGGTACAGAAGAATAGCTTTTACCCACGAGGGGAGCGAACCGGCTCCCCTCGTTTTTCTAGTAACTCCGACCCTTTGTCAATTTACTGTCGCGTCTGATGAAAGGAGGCTGTCTCCTTGCCTATAGAAGTTGAACTGATCGCAAGTACACCCGATGCCGCTCGGATAGTTGCCGCTGCTGCCAAGATCTGTTACAGCCCCTCCGGAGCTGTAGACATACTTGAAGGACTCGACGGAGAAAAGACGGTATCTTTTCTTAAAATGCTTCGCGAATCCGGCCATCTTTCACCGTTTGAACACATATCGTTCACTTTTGCCGTTGAGGGAATAAGCAGGGTAGCGACACACCAGCTTGTCAGACACAGGCTTGCAAGCTACTCTCAGCAGAGCCAGAGATATGTCGGTATGTCAGGACAGACATGCATTGTGCCTCCTTCGGTACTTAACAATGAGAAAGCTAACGCATTATTTGTGAAACAGATCGATGATGCGTGGAACTGCTATAAAGAACTGGTCTCTCTTGGGATCTCAAAGGAAGACGCCCGCTTCATCCTGCCTCACGGAACCGAGACCAGGCTTGTGATGACTATGAATGCGCGCGAACTTCACCATTTTTTCACCCTGAGGCTCTGCAGAAGGGCTCAGTGGGAGATAAGGGAGCTTGCCCGAAAAATGCTGATACTGGCAAGGGATGCCGCTCCGGAAATATTCGATCTGGCCGGACCTTCATGTGTTGTTGAAGGTGTTTGCAAAGAGGCACATTCCTGCAACGAACCATACGAAAACATGGAGAAGATGTTGTCTGAATGAAAATATATGTTGTGTTGCAGCGGATGATCATATCCGCTTTTATGGCTGTCCCCAAAAGGATACCCGTTGGAGGGCAGGCAGTTATTGAAGGAGTGCTTATGAAAGGCCCTGAGCATTGGGGACTGGCAGTCAGAGAACCGGGAGGCACCATATGGCTCAAAGCCTGGCTTGGTTCTGAGTGGCTCAAAAAAGGCATATGGAAGTATCCGGTCATAAGAGGCTTTGCCACCATGGTCGAAATGATGCGGATAGGCATGAGGGCTTTGTCAATTTCTGCTGAGATCAGTCTCGGTGAAGAGGATAAAATTACGCCGCTTGAGATGGCAGGTGCAATTGCAGTCGCGATATTTGCTGTTGCGGGCATGTTTGTCGCTCTGCCGATGCTTGTTTCAGAATACCTGACATCCCTTTTGGGACTTACCCACCTTTCCAAGAATATAATGGAAGGCATCTTAAGGGGAGTAATATTTGTCGGATATGTCGCAATGATAGGGCTTTGGAAAGACATACAGCAGGTATTCGCTTATCATGGAGCAGAACATAAAACGATAAATGCATACGAAAACGATGCCGAGCTAACTCCTGAGAATGTTGCGAAATTCTCAAGGATCCACCGGCGCTGCGGCACGTCATTTTTGCTTGTGGTAATTTTTGTGAGCATCATAGTCTTCTCTGCCATAGGCGGAGGCTCTCTCCTTTGGAGGATCGGAAGCAGAGTGCTCCTCCTGCCGCTTGTGATAGGAATATCGTATGAGTTCATAAAAAGTGCCTCAAATTCCGAGACATGGGGGAAATACTGTATCATGCCCGCTCTCTCGCTCCAATACATAACGACGAGAGAACCGAGGCCGGATCAGATAGAGGTAGCCCTGGCAGCGCTGGATCTGGCATTGCACCCGGAGACAGCCGGGGAAAACACGCAGAGTGAAGCAGTTGTGGAACAATAGTGAAGCAGTGGTGAAGCAGTTGTAAGGGCGGTCAAACTATAGTCAAACAATTGTCAAACAGTAGTCAAACGTTTGTGAGGGGCAGGGTCGGGGAATTTGCTCGCTTCGCATCGCGGAGAATTGCGGCCCAAAATACTGGCAAGCAATAGGCAAGCAGTTGTAAGAACCTTAAAACACGAACTAAAATCTCCGTCGTTCCCGAATGGGTCCATCGGGAATCCAGCGGCTTAGAGCCTCAAGATTTAATGTGTTCAACGAGTCAAAACAAAAGACACTGGATCCCCGATTGGTCCACTCGGGGAAGACGCTAAAGATAAAAATGGTTATCACAACTGTTTGACGATCGTTTGACGATCGTTTGACCATTGTTTGACAGTATTTTAACGACTGCTTGCCAATTGCTTGCCTACGCTTGCCGATCGCTTGCCGATCGCTTGCCGGTCTTTGCAACAGATTCCCGCGGCAATAATGCCGCAGTTTCATGCAGGAATAATTTTACTGCAACTTAAACAGGTGGTGTAACTATAGATGGAATTAATGGATAAGCTTAGGGAGATCGAAAAAAGTTATAAAGAGATCGAGGCGCGTATGGCAGACCCTGATGTTGCGAACGATCAGCGTGAGATGCAGTCTCTTGGCAAGAAGCACGTTGACCTCAGCAAGATCGTCGATGCCTTTATGAAGTATGAGTCAGTACTTAAGGGAATAGATGACGCGAAGGAAATGATCGCCGCCGATGACAAGGAAATGGCAGAGCTTGCCAAAGAAGAGCTCGCCCTTCTTGAGTCACAGGTGGGCGATCTGGAAAAGCAGATACAGATACTTCTTCTTCCAAAGGACCTCAATGACGACAGGAGCGTTATCATTGAGATCAGAGGAGGAGCAGGAGGAGATGAGGCAGCTCTCTTCGCCGCCAACCTCTTCCGTATGTACACCAGGTTTGCTGAACGTGAAAGATGGAAAACTGAAATAATATCGGGAAGCGAGACCGGTATCGGCGGATACAAAGAAATAGTCTTCAGGATAGACGGTGTAGGCGCATACAGCAGCCTGAAGTTTGAAAGCGGCGTTCACAGAGTCCAGCGCGTACCTGAGACCGAAGCAAGCGGCAGGATACATACCTCGACCGCAACTGTTGCTGTTTTGCCTGAAGCCCAGGACGTAGATATAGAGATACGGACAGAAGATCTGAAGATAGATACTTACCGTGCAAGCGGAGCCGGCGGACAGCATGTTAACATGACTGATTCGGCTGTAAGGATCACCCACCTTCCTTCGGGAATTGTTGTTACATGCCAGGATGAGAGATCACAGATCAAAAACAGGGTAAAGGCGATGCATTTCCTCAGGACGAAGCTCTATGATGCCGAACTTCAGAGACAGAATGACGTAATGGCTGCAGAAAGAAAGGGCCAGGTCGGCACAGGCGACCGCTCAGAGCGCATCAGGACCTATAATTATCCCCAGAACAGAATATCGGACCATAGAATAAACCTTACACTCTACAAACTGGATCAAATTTTGGATGGGGACATATATGAACTGATCCGTGCTCTTTCTGATGCGGATCAGGCAGAAAAACTCAAAATGCTGACCGTTTAAGGTGTGAAATTTGAAACTCTACGAACTTCGTTCCGAATGTGTTGGAATCCTTCTGAGGGAAGGAATAGAGCGGCCCTTCTATACTGTTGATCTTATAATATCAAAGGTCCTTGATATAGAGAGAGCACTTTTGGTAACAAAAGGAGAAATGGAGATTCCCGCGCAGAAATGTGTGGGAATTTTGTCTATGACAGAGAAGCGATCCGCTAGGGTCCCCCTCTCATATATATTGGGCGAGGCAGAATTCTACGGCAGGCCTTTTGAAGTTGGTGAGGGCTGCCTGATACCACGACCCGAAACGGAATTGCTTGTCGAAGAAATGCTGAATGCCTGTCCTGATGCTTCAATGTTCGCAGACTGGTGTACGGGGAGCGGATGCATAGGATTGACATTGCTTCTGGAAAATCAGAACTTATCAGGTTATGGTATAGATTCAAGTCAAATCGCCCTGAATTGGGCAGTTTTAAATACTAATAAATATGATTTAAATTCAAGATTTAATTTGATATTAAATTCTGATCCTTCTGTTTGCGACATAGCACCGGGATCACTTGACTTCATAGTTGCCAATCCGCCATATATTCCTTCTAAAGAGGTCAACGGGCTAATGTCAGATGTTAAGGACTACGAACCCATTGAAGCACTGGACGGCGGAGAGGACGGGGCTAAACTGTACAGGCTCTTTTTTGAGAATTTTCCAAGGTTTCTTAAAGATGGAGGACTTATGGGATTTGAGACAGGCGGGGACGAACAGGCAGAGATAATCATATCGATGGCACCGGGCAATTTTGTTCTAATGAACAGGATTTTTGACTATAACGGCATATTAAGACACCTGACGTGGAAAAAGAATTAAAAATAGTATAGAATTCGGAAAGTTATTTCAGATAAACAATATTTTCGTGAAGGAGCGTTTTTTATGGAAAAAAGAGAACTTGTCATCATTGGAGCAGGACCCGCAGGTCTCACCTCTGCAATCTACGGACGCCGCGCCGGACTTGATGTGCTGCTTCTCGAGAAAGGCATCCCCGGAGGCCAGATAAACATTACGGATGAGATAGAAAACTGGCCCGGTGTCATTCATTCATCAGGTTCAGAACTTGGTCTTTCCTTTAGGAAGCATGCCGAACACTTTAAAACTGAGTTCAGGGACTGCACAGTTACAGGGATCGAGATACGTAACGGAAGCAAGATCGTTTTGACTGACAAAGGCGAAGTTGAAGCCGAAGCTATAGTCCTTGCCACAGGAGCAAGCTTTCGCAAGCTCGGCTGCAAGGGCGAAGCCGAATTCACCGGCGGGGGAGTCAGCTATTGTGCCGTATGTGATGCTGCATTCTTTGAGGATGAAACTATCGCGGTGGTCGGCGGCGGTAATGTTGCAGTAGAAGAGGCCGGCTATCTGACCCGCTTTGCTTCAAAAGTGTATATAATCCACAGGCGCGAAGAATTCCGTGCAGACAGACACGCGATAGAGCAGGCACTCTCAAACCCGAAGATCGAACCGATCTGGAACTCCGTTGTTGAATCCATCGAGGGTGAGGGACTTGTAGAGAAGCTGGTGCTGAAGAACGTCAAAACAGGAGAAGTCTCTGACCTTCCTGTAGCGGGAGTATTCATCTTTGTAGGCACTGAGCCAAACGTATCCTACCTTGGCGAACCCGGGTCGGTAGTAAAACAGACCAGAGGCGGATGGATCGATACCAATGACAAAATGGAGACATCTGTCGAAGGGATATTTGCCGCAGGCGACATCCGCGAAAAGTATCTGCGTCAGGTCGTAACGGCTGCCGGGGACGGAGCAGTTGCTTCCATGGCAGCATATTCCTACATAACAGAACAGCTCCACCTACGTTCCGTACTGATCGACCCCGAACACGTATACGCACTCCTGACATCCAGCATAGATCAGGATCAGATAAACCTTCAGGTAGAGGCAGAAAAGTACTCCGGGGAGAGCGGAGTAAAGATCGCCCTCATAGACGGCTACAGAAACGCAAGAATGGTAGAAAAACTTGGAATAAAAGAACTGCCCGCACTTCTTGAACTTAAAAAAGGCGAGATCGTCCGCTCATCCAAACCCGAAAATATGGAAGCAGTCAAAGAGTTCGTTAAGTAAGAATATTTCTACTATGGTGAAGTGCGGCGTGAAAACGCCGCGCTAAGCGGCGATCTTATTGCCGGGAAGCAATGGGGAAGCAGTCGTTAAAATACTGTCAAACAATGGTCAAACGGTCGTCAAACAGTTGTCAAACTATCGCTATTGAGATAACCATTTTTATCTTTATCGTCTTCCCGGTATGCACGTGAGCCGGGATCCAGTGTATTTTGTTTAAATCTGTAAAGCCTGTAATAACCTAAGTTCGAAGCCGCTGGATTCCCGCTCAGGTACATACGGGAATGACGGAGAGGAAGGCCAATGCCGGGAACGACCGAGATTTTGATTCCCGGTTCGTAATGCACCCTTAAAAACTTTTAATTTTATCCGCTAATAATAGACTGACTTATCTTTATCGTCTTCCCCGAGTGCTTGTATCGGGGATCCAGTGTCTTTTGGTTAAGTCTTTAAATGCCAGTAATAATCTAAACCTTAAGCCGCTGGATTCCCGATAGGGACATTCGGGAACGACGGAGATTTTAGTTCGTGTTTTAAGGGTTCTACAACTGCTTGCCTATTGCTTGCCAACTGCTTGCCTATTGCTTGCCAGATTTTTGTCCGCCCCTACAACGGCTTCACCATTGCTTCACCACAGCTTCACGCTGAGGGGCTTCCGGCAGCTTCACTATTGTAAGGCGACAAATTCTCCGTGGCTTGAAAGCCGCAATTTCCTGCATCACCATATTGCCGTATTTCCCCTGATTGTTTCATCACGGACTAACAGCTAGAATAAGCGAATGCCAATATAACTCCTGGGGGAAATCTAATGAAGAAGTTCCTGCTGTTTATTTTCGTTTTCATAATTATATCTGTCCTCAACATTTCTCAGAGCTCAGCCTCTGATAAGGACCTTACCTCTGCGGACATAAGGGAAAAGGAACAAAAGATCACAGTAAACATTTCTGAACAGGTAGAGAAGCAAATACCACGGGTCAGGGATCCTGAGCTTGAGAAGATGCTTTCTGATCTGACCGCCAGGATCAGGCCTCATATGGAAAGGGACCTTAATTACGAGGTTCGAATAATAAAAAGAAAAGACCCCCATGCCTTTTCTCTGCCGGGAGGACTGACATACATAACGACCGGGATGCTTCAGTTCCTTAAGAGTGAGGATGAGACAGCCGCAGTCCTGGCACGCCAGTTTACCCACTCTGATCTCTCTCATTGGCTGGTTCAGTCTTCCAGGAACGAAAAGATAGATTTCCAGACCATGGCAGAAGTCGCCGCGGCTACCCAAAGCGGGAAGGTTGCAGGAAATATGGTCAGGTCGTATCTTAACAGGGCAGTGATCAACTTTTACGATATTGACCTGGAAGAAGAGACTGATCTCAAAGCCCTTGGTCTTATGGAAAAATCCGGTTACAACGAGGTGGCCATGCTGACTTATCTTGAACGGATGCGGATCGAAAGGTTGAAGCAGATATATGTAAGAGGTATAGACATAAAGTACCGCAGCGGATTCAAACCTTTGGAAACAATTATGGAAACAATGAAATTCCTGAAGAAAAAAGATAACAATAAGCCAACCGATCCTGTCCGGACAGATATGATACGGGCCAATACGGACATGGAAGAAAGGGTGGAGTTGTTATTAAAGTACTTTAAAGACAATAATATTGAGATAAGAAGAAAGGATGCAGTTAACATACTTCGGGTCAATAAGAAGGACTATTCCGGCAGGATAAGCATTAGTGTCGACAAGACAGAAGTGCTGTCAGCTGAGAAAAACAACGGAACAGAGACTATGTTCGAAGTTTTTAAAGCAAGATTGGACCGAGACCTTCAGCTTGAAACGGCCCCGTATGACATACAGGTACAGAATGTCCTTGGATCCAATGCCCTTTTGATAGCAGGCAGGCCGGTCCTTTACGAAAAAGACCTGACCGATGTGGTCCAGGACCTTTCAATTATCAGGACTAATTTAATAAAAGCCCTTACAGAAGCAAGAAGGGAAAATTTCCTGACGGATTATTACGAGTGATGCATGGGATATCTTTGTGAAACTACCGGAATAACACCGGCGTGAAGCAATAGTTAAGCGGTAGTGAAGCAGTTGTAGAGACGG
>JAAYHA010000007.1 GCA_012727545.1 Synergistaceae bacterium
AAAGCGTGGCAGCACAATTGGCGAACGAAATGTATTCCCCTGTCTGCATGGAAAATTTACTCTTGAGAATGTCAAATCGGAAGACATTTGCAGGTGAGAGAGGTTCTGTGAAAATGTCAGCGCCCATAATAATAAAATGACAATCCGTAATTGCCGGCACAGGAGGTTCCCATTCTTCATAGGCCTTCAGCGAAAGTCCCCTGGAACCGTCTGCTTCGATGATCGTTCTTCCTGTGGTGATTTTTGAAACTATCTCTGCTATATCTTCAGGTGTATAACCGGAAAGCTTTTCTCCGCTTCTCTCCTTTGCGGCAGTTATCATGGAAGGCATCTGTCCGGCCTTTTGCAGTTCTTTGATAAGATCATCCGTTCCTGCAATTATCTCAAAAGGAGATTCATCCTTTTGGGGAGGAAATATCTTTGTGGTAGTAGTCAGAAGTGTAAAAGTATCTTTTGCAGTATATCGCCCCAGCGCAAACATAAGGGAGGTTTTTCCGCCGCCCCCCGTGATGGCAATAACTTTATATTTCATGATCTTCAGGCTGTCATCGACACCCCTGATCAAATTGTCTCCGATCAACAGCTTATTCAAGTTATCACTTCCCTTATTCGTCCATAAATAATAACAGAGAAAAGCGTGATGTGAAGCATTGTTTATCAAGAAATATGATTTGTTAGTTTTTATTTTAAAAACGTAAAAATGACAGATACAGGTATTGACAATTAAATATTTTAATGGTAATTTGCAACCCAATAATATAAATATTCAAACCGATGAAGTGGAGATCAAACCGTTTCATGCGCCTACAGAGAGCGGGGGAAGATGAGAACCCTGCGGAAAAGCAGATCGGCAAATGGACCACAGAGGGCAAGGCCAAAGGCGAAAGCTGAGTATCCGAGACGTATGCCGGCGTAAACGGCAGGGTGTGTGACTGCACATCCGTTAGAGAGGATCCGGTTCGGATCAACTAAGGTGGTACCGCAGATGAAATATATCTGTCCTTTGAATTTTCAAAGGGCAGATTTTTTTATATACAAGGACAAAAGTGTTACAGGAAAAATGAGACAAGACGAGAGAACAGACAAGACGAGAAAGGGTTGGTAATTATGGAGCAGAGAGCAGCAGTAAGAGAGCAGAGAGTTGTAGCAGTTGAGAAGAGAGAGGGCCTTTCAATATCAGATGTCCTTCTAGTGGGAGTGCTGCTTGCAGCGGGTGCAGTCCTCAAATTTTTTGTAGGTTCCATGTTTTCGATGGGCATGAAACCAAATTTTATTATCGCGATGTACTGCCTTTCAATACTTATCATAAGGCCGAGATTCAAAGAAGCCGCAGTGATCGGGCTTCTTGCAGGAGCGATCTGCCAGTTTTTCCCGGGAACTCCGTATATTAATTTTGTAAGCGAGCTTGTCGGAGCCCTCGTCATGGCGGCATTTATGTACATACCGTTCAAACAAGGCAAATTCTCTCCCATTCCCGTCATCAGCACCTTTATCAGTACACTGGCAAGCGGTTTTACCTTCATAGCGGTAATGTACCTCATCTTCTACGCAGGAGCCGATGTCAAGCCGGTGCCGCTGGCTATATTCCTGGGCATCATATTTGGAACTGCTGCGATCAATTCAGTGATAGTACAGATCCTCTATGTACCATTGAAGCTTGCTCTGAAAAGAAACTGATCAGACAAAATGATCAGGATCAGCGGACTCTCCTTTAAATATGAGGGGGGCAGGGAAGAAGCCCTTAAAAATATTGATATTACGGTACGCAGGGGGGATTTCCTGGGTGTCATAGGGAGCAGCGGAGCAGGCAAGACGACGCTGCTCCATGCGATCAACGGCATCATCCCCCATCATTTTCACGGGGATTATTACGGCTCGGTCAAAGTCAACGGTTCTGACACAGTCGACAATAAGCCTGAACAGCTTGCAGGAACTGTCGGCAGCGTCCGCCAGGATTTCGAGAGCCAGATGGTATCCTCTGTGGTCGAGGATGAGATACTCTTCGGACTTGAAAATTTCTCAGTCCCGCGTGATGAGATAGAAAAACGGCTGACAGATGCCCTGGATAAAACCGGCATCAGAAATCTCAGGGAGAGGAATATAGCTACCCTCAGCGGCGGACAGAAGCAGAAAGTGGCGATATCTGCGATCATAGCTCTCATGCCGGATGTCCTTGTCCTGGATGAACCCACAGGGGAGCTTGATCCTCAGAGCAGCCGCCAGATATTCCGTCTGCTGAGGGAACTGAACGAAAAACACGGGATCACCATCATTGTGGTGGAGCAGAAAATAATGCTTCTTTGCGAATTTGCCAGAAGCCTGGCAGTGATGGACGGGGGGAAGATCATCCTGGAGGGGCCGGTCGCTGATGTGCTTAAAAGCAGCAGGCAGATGGAAAGTGCCGGCGTAAACTGTCCAAGGGTCGTAACGCTTGCAGACAGGCTCAAAGACGAAAATCTATATATGGGACCGGTACCGGTAAATATCCCTGAGGCGGAAAAGATGGTAAGGAGCATAACGTTATGATCCGCTTTGATAATGTTCACTACTCAACCAACAATATAAATATTATCAACGGAGTCTCTTTTGAGTTGAGAAAAGGGGATTTCACCGCGCTTATCGGAGCCAACGGCGCGGGAAAGTCCACTCTTGCAAGACTTTGCAACGGACTGCTGAAACCCTCCCGCGGTGCTGTTAATGTCGGAGGTTTTGATACAGCTTTGGTCAGGACGAGCCGGATCGCAAAATTTACCGGTTTTCTCTTTCAGAACCCCGACAGGCAGATATGCAAAAACAGGGTTTGCGATGAGATACGCTTCAGCCTGGAATGTGTGATGGAAGACAGAGCGGAGATAGAGATGAGATGTGAGAGGACTCTTGAAGAATTTTCCCTCGACGGGGAGAGAGATCCTTTCAGCATGAGCAGAGGGGAGCGGCAAAGGCTTGTCCTGGCCTCGATATTGGCGACAGAACCTGAACTGCTGCTTTTGGATGAGCCGACTACAGGCCTCGACTACAGGGAATGCATGCACATCATGGAATGCATAAGCGGGATAAACAGAAAAGGAGCGACAGTGCTTATGGTCTCCCATGACATGGAAATAGTACAGGATTTTGCCAGGGAGGTAATGGTACTGAATGACGGAGAGCTGCTTGCACACGGCAGCACGAAGGATATCCTCAGGGACGGGCCGCTTCTGGCAAGCGCTTCACTTTTACCGCCACAGATAACTGAACTTGCTGTCAGGCTTGGAGCGGGTTATGAAAATGTCGTTACTGTTGATGACATGGTGTCGGCTGTAAAGAAAAAGAGAGAAGGTGCAGAGTGATGGGCGGCTTCCTTGACTATTCGCCCGGGGATTCTTTTCTTCACAGGCTGAACCCCCTCGCTAAGATATTTTTATCGTTGATGCTCTGCGTCTCATGTTTTGCGACAGGAAGTCCCATATTCTGCCTTATGATAATTCTGCTGAACCTCGGCATGGCATCAGTTGCCGGAATATCTTCAAGGGCTCTTGCAATGCTGAGGACCCTGATAAAATTTTGCGCATTTCTTTTTTTCATACAGGTGTTTTTTATCAGAGAGGGCACGATCCTTCTTTCCCTGCCCTTCAACGTATATGTCACCGATAAGGGGTTTATGTTTTCGCTGATGATGGCTCTCCGGCTGATAGGCGCCACGCTTCCTCTTGCGCTGATGCTTTCTATTACAAAGATGAATGACCTTTCGAATGTTCTTGTGGGAAGAGTCGGCATACCTTACAAATACGCCTTTTCATTGACTACAGCCATAAGGTTCATCCCTGTTTTCACTGCTGAGATGGCAGGGATAATGGAGGCACAGACGGCCAGGGGAGTTGCTTTTGACACAAAAAACATATTCAAAAAGATCGGCCTGATCTTTCCGTTATGTGTACCTCTGCTTATAACTTCAGTGAGGAAGATAGAGGGTGCAGCGATCTCGGCTGAGCTTCGCGGTTTCAACTGCAGAAAAAGAGAGAGCGGTTACAAAAGCTACCCATTCAGAACTGCAGATATCGGTGTCTCAATATTTGCATTGATATTGGCAGCAGCGGGAGTTTTTGTTCCGTTTTAAGTGCAGAGGATATCGTCAAGCAGTTTCCCGGTAAGGTCTTTTGCTTTTATTCCGCTGTTTACTGTCCCGATGCATGAGGGGCAGCCGTCGCTGCACCTGCATGAATCAAGCTGCTCCCTGCAGGCCATTAAGATCGATCTGATGGAATCATAGGCCCCTTCCGCAAGGCCGACCCCTCCGGGAATGGCATCTGAGAGAAAGAGGGCAGGCTGCTTAAGAGTGGGCTCGCTCAACGCGGTGCTGACATAAATATCGCTGCTGTCGCACATGAGGAAAAGCGGAGCCAGATTTTTGAGCAGGTTGGCCAGGCCATTCATAGCAGGCAGCAGTCCCGGCCTTGATCGAGCCTTTTCAGGCATGGTTATCCATAGAGACGTCGTATCTATCCTGTCTTCGGGGAGATCGACCGTTCCGTGACCCACTGTCTTACGGGTGCTGATGTCGATGACCTTGTACATTCCTGCTGAAGCAGAGACTTTCGTTTCTCCCCACGCAAAAAGCCCCCTGCCTTCTTCACATCTCACTATATTTGTCCTGACGTGGACCTTTGCTTCTGTGAAAGTTTGGGAAAGGGATCTTTCAACAAAACATCGTTTGTTTTCAGAGTCGATCTCCCTGACTGAATAGCTCTCTCCGTTGTGGAAATATACAGCTCCCGGAAAAATCAGTGCAGACGCTGAATGTTTGTCCATAGTTCCTATCAGCATGGGCTTTTGCTTAGAAGTGACGTCGTAAATATCATATTTCTCTCCGGAAGCGCTCCTGATCGAAAAGGAAGCTGCGGGATAATTATCCGAGTTCCACGAATATGTCCGTGTATCTGAGTTTCCGAAGGCACCAAGCATCCCGTGAGCGGATAAAAATTCGAGGATATCGGTAATATTTTGTCCCCCAAAAGTTTCATTCGCCCTGAAGGGCAGCTCGAATACTGCGCATTTGATATGTTCAAGCATTATATATGGGTTGAGCGGGTCTATCCTCGCAGTTTCGGGAGAGGCCCCAAGCAGCCAGCCGGGGTTTCCTGCAAGAAACTGGTCGATGGACAGACCGGATGGAATGATCACGGCCGCAGAAATACTGTTCCTTCTGCCCGCCCTTCCTACCTGCTGCCAGACAGATGCAATGCTTCCCGGAAAGCCGTGTATCAAAGCAAGGTCAAGAGAACCGATGTCTATTCCCAGTTCGAGGGCATTTGTGCTCACCACTGCTTTGAGCTTTCCGTTTCTCAGGTTTTTTTCAGTCTCCCGCCTTTCTGCCGGCAGGTATCCAGAGCGATAGCCTCTTACCGAACCCGGATCTTTCCCATCTTTCAAAAGCTGTTGTTTCAGACTTTTAAGAAGCAGTTCCACATTTGTTCTCGACCCGGTGAAGAGTATCGAACTGATGCCGAATGAGAGAGCTTTATGCGCCAGTCTGCCTGCCTCATAAAGTGAAGATCTCCTTAT
>JAAYHA010000008.1 GCA_012727545.1 Synergistaceae bacterium
ATGGCCGGTGATCCGTGTGTACTTGAACCGGGACCAAAGGTAAAACCTGCTTATGAGGCAAAAAAGAAAGAGGCTCGCACCCCACAAAGGGAGGTTTCAGATCCCAGAAGAACGTCAGGACCACCAAGAGCCAAAAGCGGATCCGATGCGGCAGGGCAGAAGAGAGATAAAACAGAAAGAGCGGGAACAAAGGCTTCCGGTGGCTTTGTTGAAGAGCGCGGAGTAAAGAGACCCGCATCAGAAGATAAACGACGGAAGACAGATGCCCCGCCGAAAGAGAGATACAGAAGCGGCAAAATGAAAGAAGAAAGGCCTGTTTACAGGGCAAAGCCTGAAGCCCGCGATACGGACCGCGCTTCAGAAACGGATGAAAAGATAAAAAGCGGCGCAACAAGAGCCCCCAAAAGGCTTTCATACAGAGCCGGATCCGAGAGCCGAAGTGCAGGCCGTCCTTATGGGACAGAAGAAAAGGAAAAAAGCAGCACAACAAGAACCTCCAAAAGGTCTTCCTACAGGGATGGATCTGAAGGACAAAGTGCAGACCGCCCTTCGAGGACGGATGAAAAGAAAAAAAGAAGCATTGATAAATCTGCCCAAAAACCTATCGCGGCAAGAGGTATCGGAAGAGGAAAACCTGCAGCAGAAAGCAGGAAAAAGAAACCGAAGACTGCCGCAAAGGATAACAGGCAGAAAAGATCCTGAAGGAGAGGAACCTAATGAAAATTCTGGTCTTTTTACTCATTGGTACTCTGATATTTGGGTTTGCCTTCCCTGCCATAATACTGATAGCAGGACTGGTGGGTATAGTCCTCTTTGCATTGATAATTACAGGTCTTCTGAGAGGCAACGGAGTCAGGGTCTACACATCTTCCAAGAGCTACGATCCTTTCAGAGGAGGAAGCTATAGAAAGAGCAATTCGGAAGTTATTGATACGACAGATGAAAATTGGGTCGACAATTCAAGCTTTGCAGGAAGCGAGGCTGTGGATCCTGAAGAGGAACAGGAAGGCGAGATAGTGGAGCTGCCAGCCACCGCGTTAAGAAAGGAAGATTAATCCAAACTGCCCCTTGCTTCGAAACGGAGCATAGCTTCAAGGACTCCTCCCCCGACAGCAAGGGCTTTGTCGCTTACCATAAAACAATTCTCCGGTTCATTCCGGGGATCGACATCTCCAATTTTGGAGCCTTCCCTTACTAATACCGAGGGGTGGATCAGGCCGCGCACTACACCTCTTATCTGAGCCTTTACCGGGATGCCGTTTACCGATCCTATTAAATCCCCTGCTTTTACTCTCTCTCCGATCGATACGACCGGGGAGAGGCAGCCATCCGAGGGAGACCTTAAGAGACGTTCACATGTATATCCCATGACCTCTCCGGGTATCCCGGTGTTGGTTTCAGCACTTCCTTTTGTGAAGAGCCTTCCCAGGGAATGTCCCCTCTTTGTCTCTATGATCCCATGAACATCTTCAGGCGCACTGAAGCCCGGCCCTATCGCAAGCACAAGATCTGCCATATTTTTGTTGGTCGATGTCTTTCTCTTCGACATCATCGCATCGATAACAGCGAAGGGTCTGAGTAAAGCGATGGAATTTCCATCCGGATCGATCAATACGTTTATCCCTTTACTGAAGTCTATTTGATCAGGTCCCCCTGCCAGGCAGACATGCATATCTTCTATCCGGCAGTCTCCGTCGTAAACAGCCCGGGCTGCAGCAACGGAACGCCTTACAACAGTGGGGCGGGGGATCTCAAGGCACAAAACATCAAAACAGGATCTCCAGAGCCTGTATATTATTCCCGTGGCAAGATCTCCCCCGCCTCTGACAATCACTGTTCTTCTGGTTTTACCGGCTGTCATCCTTTATCCGCTTTCAGGGCAGACAGAAGTTGTCAGGCCCATAATTTTTATCGTCATATACCTCTCAGGATAGTATCTTCTCTTCCCTGACCTACTCCAATGAGTATGACCGGTGCTGAGACCCTTTCCTCGATGAAGCGGACATAATCCTGTGCAGCAGGGGGAAGATCCTCAAATCTCCTGCATTTGCTGACGTCCTCTTTCCAGCCGGGCAGTTCCTCAAAAACCGGGACTGCTTTTGCCAGTTTCGCACAGCTGCTTGGAAAATCCTTATGTACGGACCCTTCGATATCATAAGCGGTGCAAACCTGGATCTTTTCAAATCCTGAAAGGACATCAAGCTTGGTAAGCGCAAGTCCGTCTATTCCATTAATCTTTACTGCATAGTCTACTGCCACGAGATCGTTCCAGCCGCAGCGTCTCGGACGGCCGGTCGTAGCACCGAATTCCCCGCCCCTCGTTCTGAGCGTCTCTCCGAGAGCCCCCTTGTCCTCAGTTGGGAAGGGTCCTTCTCCTACCCTCGTGCAGTAAGCCTTGGTCACTCCAATTACTCGGTCTATCCTTCCGGGCCCTATGCCTGCTCCTGTGCATGCTCCTCCGGAGCATGGGCTGGAACTCGTTACAAAAGGATATGTCCCGTGGTCGACATCAAGGAGCGTTCCCTGTGCACCTTCGAAGAGGACGTTCTTTCCTGAATCAAGAGCTTTGTGTATCTCAAGGAAAGCATCTCCGAGAAGCGGCTTCATCCTTTTGCCCCACTCAAGGGATGTTTCGTACGTGCTCTCGAGATCCAGAGGCTCGGCGCCATAGATCCTGGTCAAAATCTTATTTTTCAGTTCTATGTTGATCACAAGTTTTTCTTTCAGGATCTCAGGGTTAACAAGGTCTTCCGCCCTTATTCCGACCCTCTCGAACTTATCGGAGTAGCATGGGCCGATCCCACGACCTGTAGTTCCGATCTTGCTGCCCTCGGACCTTGCTCCCTCAGCCAGTTTATCCAGCTGTTTATGGTATGGCATGACAATATGTGCGCCATGGCTGACGACGAGCTTTGCCAGAGTCTTGCCCCTGTCCTTAAGGTCATCGAGTTCTGCAAAGAGCGTTTCAGGGTCGATCACTACTCCGTTTCCGATCACACA
>JAAYHA010000072.1 GCA_012727545.1 Synergistaceae bacterium
CCGAACCGGAGATAACGAGTGAGCTATATGCCTTTGACAACCTTAATTTTGCCCCGGAGCACCCGGCCCGTGAAAGCATGGATACATACTGGCTGAAGGGACATGACGAAGAGAGAGGCGCAAAGCGTCTCTGCCTGAGGCCGCACCTTACAGGTGCGAGTGTTCGCTACCTCCAGCAGCACGGGGCTCCTGCACGTTTCGTCTACCCCGGAAGGGTATACAGAAACGAGACTACTGATGCAAGGCACGAAAGGGCTTTCTTCCAGTACGAGGCTCTCATAGTGGACAAGGACTTCTCCTTTGCTTCAGGGAAAGTGCTTGTCAAAACGATCCTCGACAAGATATTCGGAAGGGATGTAGAGGTCAGGATGAGGGTAGGATTCTTCCCCTTCGTTGAGCCCGGATTTGAGATAGATATGCGTTGTCTGGTATGCGGGGGAGAGGGCTGCAAAGTCTGCAAACACGTTGGATGGATAGAGGTAATGCCGGGCGGCACACCGCATCCCAACGTGCTGAAGGCGGCTGGGCTCGATCCTGCGGTCTGGTCCGGTTTCTACATCAACATAGGATTGGACAGGCTAGTTATGATGAGATACGGTGTAGATGATGTGCGCCTTTTCCACAGCGCTGACCTTCGTTTTCTTGATCAGTTCAAATAGGAGATAAATACGATGAAACTTTCACTTAACTGGATAAAAAAATATGTGGATCTTCCCCAAGACCTGACCATGGAGAAGCTTGCCTACGACCTGACGATGTGTACCGTCGAAGTAGAGGATGCAGTTGACCTTGCAGAGAGTCTTGGCGGACTGGTAGTAGGAAAGATAATTACAGTGGAACCTCACCCCGATGCGGACAAACTCAGGATATGCACAGTAGACGTAGGCGACATGGCCCCAAGTACGATAGTATGCGGAGGGATCAATCTGACCCCGGGTCAGCTTACTATAGTTGCCAAACCGGGCGCCATGGTGCGTTGGCATGGAGTCGGCGATCCTGTAGAGATAAAACCGGCCAAGCTCAGGGGCGTTATGAGCTACGGAATGATATGTTCTTCAGGCGAGATAGGTCTGGAGGAACTATTCCCGGCATCCCGCGAAGCTGAGATCATGGACATCACTGAACTGGGTGCTGAGCCTGGAATTCCCGCAGCGGAAGCCCTCGGAGTCAACGATATAATACTTGAGATAGACAACAAGTCGCTCACAAACAGGCCTGATCTATGGGGACATTATGGAATGGCACGTGAACTTGCCGCCATTTACGACAGGAAACTTGTTCCCCTTGAAAAAGCTGATCTGCCTGAGGCAAGCGGAGATTTTGGAATAGTTATAGAAGACCCGGACAGATGCCCACGGTACGCGGCCATTACTTTCAAAAACATTAGAAATGTCCCCTCTCCCTTCGAGCTTAAGAGCATGATATGGCGCGTGGGCATGAGGCCGATCAACCTTCCCGTAGACATAACGAACTATGTTATGCTGGCAACGGGACAGCCCACCCATGGATTTGACAAAAAACACATCAAGGGCAATATCCATATCAGAACAGCCAAAGATGGAGAGAAGCTTGAACTGCTTGACGGTGAGATCCTTGACCTTACGACCGCAGACCTTGTGATTGCTGATGAGAAGAATCCTGTCGCCCTTGCCGGAATAATGGGGGGCAAGCTTGATTCCATCCTGGAAGATACGACTGAGATAATACTTGAACTGGCAAACTTCACTGCGATGGGCGTCAGGCGTACCGCACAGAGATTCGACATCCGAACGGAAGCCTCCTCGCGTTTTGAAAAGAGTGTAGAACCGCAGCGTGTTGATGGTGCTGTAGCAGTAGCCGTAAACATGTTTAAAGAATACTTCCCGGAGTCCGAAATAGTGGGTTTTGTCGATTCATATCCGCTCCCCCTCAAAAATTCTGAGGTAGAAGTGCCTCTCTCTTTCCTTTCGAGGAGGTTAGGCAAGGAACTTACCGCAGAAGAAGTTATTAGGATACTCGATAACCTTGGTTTCAAAACAGAGGCAAGGGACGGCATGCTCCACGTTACGGCTCCCTCATGGAGGTCGACCGGCGATATCACCCTCCCGGACGACATTCTTGAAGAGGTCGCAAGACTCATGGGATACGAGAACTTTGATTTCATCCCCCCGAAGGTAGTGCTTGAAAAGCCCATCAACCAGAGAAAAGTGGAAATGGAGCGCTCTGTGAGGGAATATCTCGCATTCAGGTGCGGTATGCAGGAAATATTTACCTATCCATGGATAGAGGATGAATACATAGAGGCTTCATGTGAGGACACCGGCAGCATGCTCCGCCTCAGCACACCTCCGTCACCCGATGAGAGCAGGCTCCGCTCCACGCTCATCCCGGGCATGATGAAAGGCGTATTCACCAACCTGAGGTATTTCGACAGCTTCAGGATATTTGAGCTTACACAGGTATTTGCCGATAAAAACTATCACAGCATCAATGACCCTGCTGAACAGCTTCCGGAGATAGCGAGGCATCTGTGCGGCGCTTTTGTGGGCTCTGACCCCAGGTTTTTGTTCAGGCAGGCAAAAGGGGCGCTTGAAAACATGCACAGAGCAGTACACATGGAACCCCTCAGCTTTGCTCAGGTCACAAGGCCAAAATGGGCAGATGACAAGCTATGGCTGAATGTCATGTATGGGGAAGAGTCTATCGGCTGCATCGGACTGATCTCCCTAAGGTCAGCGCGTAAGGCAGGTATAAAAAGAAGCATGACAGTACTCTTTGAAATCGATGTAGAGAAGCTGCTGCCTCTGGCATCAAGACAGAACAGGTACATGCGCCTTCCCGAATATCCATGTGTGGATTTTGACCTCTCGATAGTCTTTGACGAAAAGGTCACATGGTCGGATATTTATGAGACTGCCACAAAGGTGGAACTGGTCAAAGAGGTCCGCTTCATAGACGAATATCGCGGTCCGCAGGCGGGAGAGGGCAAAAAATCTGTATCCTTCCGAACCAGGATATGCTCAGCCGAAGGCACGCTTACCTCTGAAAAGATCGAAATGATCACAAAACAGATGATCAAGAAGATGTCAAAGAAGTTCGGCGGAGATGTCCGCGGCGCGTAAAGCTCTGGTAAAATAGAGAAAGAAAGATCAGGAGGTGTTGATATGATAGAGCAGTTTGAAAAACTTGAAGCGGCTATTAACGGTCTTGGATCGTGCATAGAGGAAATGAAAAAAGAAAACGACAGGCTTAAAAAAGAAGCCCAGGAGCTTAAAGGAGTCATAGAAGACAGAGACCTTGAGATACTACAGCTCCAGGAGGATCTACAAAAGAAATCAACTGCACATGATACAGAGAAAAATGATATAGAGCACAAGCTGGAAGGACTCCTTGGCAGGGTATCTTCCATGACAGCGGGAAAAACAGGTACACAATAGCGCCAAATATAGATAAAAGGAGTTTTTTCAATGGACGAAGCGCCGGAGATCAGAAACCTGGGTGAGGGGAAATATTCTTTCCTTGTCGGCAGGCAGAGATACACCCTTACTACTGCGCTTGATGAAGAGCGCTTCGTCCGTATTGTCTCTGCAATACAGGAACTGGTAAGCTCGTTTCCTCCAACGCTTTCACAGGAGGAAAGGCTATTTCTTGCCCTTATGTCCTTCTCCCACGAGCTTGACGACATAAAATGCAGGATCGATTCCTTTACTGAGACTCTGAGCGAGAGCGGGTCTGATAATTGAACCTTGTCGGCTGGCACCTGATCGACATTTTTTTTATCCTTCTCGGATGCTATTTTGTTATCCGTGGCTGCTTTCGTGGCTTTGTAGGGGAAGTACTTACACTTGTGGGTTTTTTCTTATCCATCTACGTCTCGTTTAAATTCTCAGGAAAATTTGGCGATGTGATCGGCGCTTTTACAGGTATAAATGAATCAGTTTCGCAGCTGGCGGCCATCATCCTTGTCTGGCTTGTCATATCAATAATTGTTGCAGCTCTCCGCAAAATGATGAAAAGCCTTCTCTCAGCGATAAGCCTAAGTGGCATTGACAGGCTGCTTGGTATCTTTTCCGGTTTGCTGAAAACATTTGTGGCAGTCTACGTAGTTCTCATAGGAGGTCTTCTCCTTGCACCCGTAGTCGAACCTACGTGGATGACCGAAAGCGATGTTTTACGCTATGCCGGCCGGCAGTGGCCCGAGGTAAAGCAGATACTAGTCGATTTCAACCTTCTCCCGAACGCTGAATCACTGCCTGAGGGAACGCTCGAGCAGATCCTCAGGCCATACCGAAACGGAGAATCAGGACCGGAGGGATACGTCCCCGGCAGTGACAGGACTTTCATGGAGACAGAGATCCGGGAAGAGGCTTGATCCTCATGTTAGCAGAAAAAGCATCATACAACAGCCTTGAAATAAAAAAGATAATCCCCCTTATATCTAAATACTGCAGGAGCGAAATAGGCGAAGAAGCTGCCTTTGCGGCAGCTCCCGCGCAAAATTTTGATGAACTCAGGACAAGGCAGGAGCTTTTCCTGTCGATAGAAGATTACAGGGAGAAAAAGGGAGAACTTCCATGGCAGAATGGGCTGGCACCTGTGACCCCAATGCTTGCCGAGGCAGATGAAACAGGACTTCTCACCGGCGAAGAACTTCTGAAGATACGTCACCTAATTAAACTTTCCATGAAAATTAAAGAGATCCTCAACTCAGAAAAAGAGAAATATCCGGTTTTTTCTTTGATCACCAAGGACATAAGAGACTTTGCCGATGAAATAGAAAGGCTCTCTGTCATTGACGATGACGGCCGGCTGTACGACTCCGCATCCGAAAAGCTCAAAAGTGTCAGGGAAAAAATCAAGGAACTCAGGGAGACCATACGCAGGAAAGGACACGCTCTGGTAAACGATCCATCGATATCGGGCATGCTCCAGGAAAGGGTCATGACGATAAGGAACGGAAGGTACACATTCCTTGTACGCCCCGATGCGTTGAGCATCTTCCCGGGTTCAGTGGTAGACCGCTCAGTATCGGGCAACAGTGTATACATGGAGCCTAACTCGATGATCAGGCTCAACAATGAATTCACATCCTGTCGGAATTCTGAGATCTATGAGGAACAGAGGATACTGCGCGAACTGACTGTTAGGATCCAGAAAAAGACAAAAGGGATATTGGACGCTGAAAGGGTAATCGGTAATATCGACCTCTTTTACGCCCTATCAGAGAAAAGGCGACTTGATAAGTGGACTATGCCGGAACTCTCTCAAAAAACGACTTTCAGCTTCAGAAAGGCCAGGCACCCCCTGCTTTTTGACAAAGCTGTACCAATTGACATCGGGTGCGGGGACAAATACAGGATACTTGTCATTACAGGCCCCAATACCGGCGGAAAGACAGTGGCCCTCAAGACGGCCGGCGTCTGCGTGATCCTTGGCTGGATGGGATTCCCCATACCTGCCGCGGAAGGCTCTGTGCTTGGGATAATTGATGAACTCTTTGCAGACATAGGAGACGAACAGAGTATCGAGCAAAGCCTTTCCACCTTCAGCGCTCATGTCAAACATGTTACTGAGATACTGGGAGGGGCCGGACCTAATTCACTGGTACTGCTCGATGAGCTTGGTGCAGGAACAGACCCCGAAGAGGGGGCTGCTCTGGGCATAGCAATCCTGGACTGGCTCAGGGAGAAAAAGACCCTGGTACTTGCCACCACACACCATAACCCGATCAAAAGGTTTGCCCTGGCAACCGCTGCAATTGAGACGGCGAGTGTTGAGTTTGACATCGCCACTTTGTCTCCGACATATAAGATACTCACAGGCATCCCCGGAAGGAGCAATGC
>JAAYHA010000073.1 GCA_012727545.1 Synergistaceae bacterium
AAATGGGTGCTCAAAAACATACCGAGGCTCTCCAGGCTGCCCTCCGCAGAACAGATAGCAGGACTGAAGCCCGACATTGTGATCATGGATGCCGATTGGGCTAAAATGAATAAAGACCTGCTGAAAGACCTTGACAAAGCCAAGATCAAGTACGCGGCACTGAACAGGCCTAAATGGGCTGTTCTTGGACAGTATCTTGACAAGTTGGGGGCTCTTTCAGGCAGATCAAAAGAGGCTGCGCAGACTCTGCTTCTCTCTGAAAAATCGCTCTCAAAGAGCGATATCAGGTCAGGAAAGACCGAAAAAATGAGAGTCTTTGTAGTTGCAGGAGCAGATTACTCTACCTGTGCGCCGGATTCATGGGGAGCGAGGCTTATCGATGCGACAGGAGCACGGATCCTTACCGATTCAAAGGGAACAAGGGTCCAGGATTTTTCCTGGTACATTTTTTATGGCCCACAGAAATTGGCAGACAACGCAAAGAACGTCGATGTAATTATTACGCTCAAAAACATTGGGAGGGGAGTTCCCTCTGTTTCAAGGGAATCGATAGTAAACGACCCAATGTTCAAAAATACTCCGGCTGTGAAAAACGGAAGGGTCTGGGAGATGGACGAATCAGACCTGATGCTGCCTTCGCTTGTAAGGCTAGATTCTTCTCTTGTTAAATGTTGGCAGCTGATAAGCTATAAAACTAAATAACCAGCCGGGGCTTGCGGTATCATTACCGTTTTGAAAAGCCCCGGCCCCTTTTGTTTTTTAAACGGCGCTCTTTGTAATTGCTGCACCAAGAACAAGTTTTTCCTCACCGGTATTCAGTATGCCGTGTGAACGCCCCTCTCTGCAAAGAAAGACATCTCCCGGCACTGCCGGGCATTCTTCACCTTCTTCAGTGTAAAGGCCCTTTCCTGTCATGATGAAATAAACTTCTTCTGTACCTGCGTGCTTATGGTAGCCTACAGAGGCCCCGGGATCCAGTTCCAGCCTTGTTGACATAACAAAGGCTCCGTTTTCATCGGGTATCGCCACAGGAAAAGTATTTCCGCCGCCGATGCCGCATCCGCCCAGTTTTTCCTTTCTTATGGCTTCAGAAGTATTTTTTAATACCATGGACTTTTGCCTCCTCGCATTCATGAGTATGTTACTAGTTTATATCATACCTTATCACTTGATGCAGTCACCGGGTCTTGCAGTTTTCTTTGCGATGGGGTTTTTTGAAATAGGATCATAAAACAGACGAATAATGATCGTTAAATAGTAATAAACATCTATTAAAAGTGTAAGTATCTATAGACTAATATTGACTAATAAATAATAAAATTGGGCCAAGCTTTCTTTTGGTCTCATTTTACAATTGCGTTTTTAAAAAAAAGGGATTATAACTGTAGATAATTGATGCACCATGTTAAAGAAATATCGAAGCACACTATTTTTAAGGGGGTGTATAAACGCAGGCCAGATCTGTAATTTATGAAAGTTATTGTCTTAGGCACTTCAAAAAAATATGAAATGGAGGTTTTAGAAAATGGCAGAACAGGCAGCAAAGAAAACTTTTAAAGTCCCGCACACCTTTGTTATCCTCTTTTTTCTTATCGTAGTTGCAACTATCGGAACATATATTATCCCGGCGGGTGTATATGACCGAGTTACAGATCCCATAACAAACCGTTCTGTAGTCGATCCTCTCTCATACCATCTTGTTGAAGCTACCCCAGTTGGATTCTTCCAGATGTTTATAAACCTTTATAAGGGTCTGATCGATGCCGGCGACATAATCTTCTTTATAATGATCTCTTACGGCACCTTCTACCTGATACTTGAAAGCGGGGCACTTCACGCGGCTATAGGTTCCCTCCTTAGAAATACTAAAGGCAAGGATGCCTTTGTCCTTCCGCTGTTTACCTATCTTTTTGCAACAGCCTCGACATTTTTTGGCATGTACGAAGAGGCTTTCGGTTTTATCCCCATCTTCGTCGGCCTGGCAATAGCCATGGGCTATGATGCCATAGTCGGGATGTCGGTCGTAGCTTTAGGGTGCGGGCTTGGCTTCGCAGCCGCCTTTATGAACCCCTTTACAGTGGGTCTGGCGCAAAAGCTTTCTGAACTGCCGCTATTTTCGGGCCTGGGCTTCCGCGTAGTTGCGTGGTTCGTATTCGTTACGATGGGCGTAATGTGGATGATGCGCTACGCAGCAAAGATCAGGCATGATCCGAGCAAAAGCCTTATGGCAGGAATAGACATGGGAGCAATGGCTCTTGACCATGACGAACTTGTCAACACAAAGTTCACGGGGCGCAACAGGGCCGTACTTCTTGTTCTGTTTATTGGCATGAGCATCCTTATCTGGGGAGTCCTCAAAAAGGGATGGTATTTTGACGAACTCTGCGGGATACTGCTTATAACAGGTATTGTCGCAGGAGTTGTCAATGGTTATGGCCCGAGCAGGATCGCTGTGATATTTATTGATGCATGGAAAGATATTGTCTTTGGAGCATGTGTTGTGGGTATTTCACGCGGTGTTCTGATCGTAATGAGGCAGGGACAGATCATCGACTCCGTCATTCACGGCCTCGCCCAGCCCCTTTCATCACTTCCTAAATGGGTGGCAGCTGAAGGGATGCTTTTCGTTCAGACGCTGATCAACTTCCTGATCCCCTCCGGATCAGGACAGGCTGCAACGACGATCCCCATCATGGCTCCTCTCTCCGACATACTGGGTATCCCGCGTCAGATAGCGGTACTTGCATATCAGTTCGGTGACGGATTCTCCAATATCCTCTGGCCGACCACACTTCTTCCCGTCATGTGCGGTATCGCCAAGGTCCCGATCGAACG
>JAAYHA010000074.1 GCA_012727545.1 Synergistaceae bacterium
ACGGGACACCTTGTAACCATGAGACAGTATATTCAGCTTCATCAGAAGGAGTGAAATAAATGGGGACACGTAAACCTGAGGACATTCGCAGTATTGCTCTAATTTCACACGGAGGAGCAGGAAAGACATCACTTAACGAGGCATTGCTTTTCGACACAGGCATTATTTCAAGGATGGGAAGGATCGAAGACAAGAACACTGTTTCAGACTTTGATTCTGAAGAACAGAAGCGTGGCATTTCAATAAGCACTTCTCTTGCCACCATCCCTTACAAGAATAAAACTATCTACGTGCTGGATACGCCCGGCTTTGCAGATTTTGTTGGTGAACAGCGCTGCGCTATGAGGATCTCTGACGGTGCTGTCGTCCTCGTGAACGCTACAGCTGGTGTCGAAGTACAGACCCAGAGCGTCTGGGCTTTTGCAGAGACATTTGAGACGCCGGCGATCTTCTTCATAAGCAAACTTGACCGTGAAAATGCAGATTTTGAAACTGTGGTCAAAGATATCCAGGAAAACATATCGGACAGGGCGGTCCCGCTCTACCTGCCAATAGGCAAAGAACTGGAATTTAAAGGACTTGTAAACGTACTGACCGGAAAATCATATATGTACAAAGGCGACGGAAGCAAGGATGTCATCGAGGGAGATACTCCTGCAGATATGGCTGATGCCGTAGCGGCAGCCCGTGAGACGCTTGTGGAAAGAGCTGTGGAAGCTGATGACGAGCTCATGATGCGTTATCTTGAGGGAGAAGAGGTCTTTCTGGAGGAGCTTCAGGAAGTCCTTCGCAAGGCCGTCTGTGCAAGATCGGTCTTTCCCATAATCCCCGGATCGGGAACCGGCAACATTGGTGTATATCAGCTGATGGACATGGTCGTGAATTACATGCCGTCACCAAAGGACATGCTCAACCGAGCCGCCCTCAAGGGCGAAGAAGTTGTTAAAATAGTTCCCGACGAAAAAGGTCCCTTCCTCGGATTCGTATTCAAGGTAATGGTCGACCCCTATGTCGGAAAGCTTTCCTTCGTGAAGGTCTTCTCCGGCACACTTACAAGCGATCAGACGGTCTTCAACGTTACAGAGGGTGAAGAGGAGCGGATCAGTTCCTTCCGCTTCATGAAAGGCAAGGAGAGTACAGAGGAGAAAGAGATCATACTCGGAGACATCGTTGCGATCCCGAAGCTTGAAAGCACAACTGCGGGAGATACCCTCGGAACAAAAGGCGAGGTGCTCCAGTTCCGTCCGATACAGTTTCCGCAGCCTGTATACAGCGTAGCAGTACTGCCCAAGAGCCGTGCAGACGAAGACAAGCTCGGTACAGCTATCACAAAGACCCTTAAAGAGGACAGGACTCTTTCTTTCGTTAAGAACCCGGAGACTAATGACGCGGTACTTTCAGGTATGGGCGACATGCATCTTGACATCATGCTTTCAAAGATAAAGGAACGCTATAAGGTCGACCTTGAGACACGCACGCCTAAGGTCCCCTACAGGGAGACGATAAAGAAGACCGCACGTGCACAGGGAAAACACAAGAAGCAGTCCGGCGGTCGCGGACAATACGGTGACGTATGGTTCGAACTTGCACCTATCGAAAAGAACGCAGGTATCCAGTTCATTGACCGCGTAGTCGGCGGAGTCGTCCCGAAGAACTACATCCCGGCAGCAGAAAAGGGACTCAGGGAAGCTGCCCAGAGAGGCTACCTTGCAGGTTATCCTGCCACAGACTTCTCATGCGCGATATATGACGGATCCTACCACGATGTCGACTCATCCGAAATGGCATTCAAGATCGCTGCTTCACTGGCCTTCAAAAAGGCAATGGCAGACGCAATGCCCATACTTATGGAGCCGGTCATGAACGTTGAGGTCAAGGTCCCTGAAGAGTGCCTGGGAGACGTAATGGGTGACTTCAACAGCCGCCGCGGACGCATTATGGGTATCGACAGCGAAGGAAAACTGCAGGTAGTCAAGGCCCAGTGTCCGCTTTCAGAAATGTTCCGCTATGCGATCATACTTCGTTCGATGACTTCCGGCAGAGGCACCTTCACAATGGAATACTCACATTATGAAGAGGTCCCGGGAGATATTTCGAAGAAGATCATAGAAGCAGCAGAGAAGGACCGGGCAGAAGAGGAAGAATAGCCGACAGCCCGGGCTTAAGCTTATTAAGCAGGTTTCGCGCGGGATCCACGACGTATCAAACGCGTCTTTGGATCTCGCGTTTTTATGTTGACTGAAATATTCTTCTCTTCTATTATTTTTTGAAAACCATGGATCATAGAAGACTGGTCTAAAGGAACAATGGGAGATGTGTCATTGATGAGGGTCTCAAAACAGGTCTTGCTTGTATTTCTTGCCTATTACGGCATAAACTGCCTTTCAAACGTCTATTTTGTCTTCGGTCCCTTCTACAGTGCATCTGGGGCATCTCCAAGGGCGGTAGGGCTCTTTCTCAGCATCTTTTACATGGCTATGATAATCTGCAGGCCGCTTGGCAGCTGGACAATGGAAAAGCTTGGCATAAGAAGGGCCCTTATAGGCAGTTCCATCTTCTCTGCAGGAGCAGCTGCAGGAATAGCCCTCTCCCTGTCAAATCCGGCGATACTCCTTTTTTTCAGGGCCATCTCCGGAATAAGCGCAAGTGTTTTTATTGTCGCAACTATTGCCTATCAGTCGATGATACTTGACGCGAGTAACAGGGGTATTGGCTTTGCTCTTTTTACAACAGGCTCGATGCTTCCCATGGCGACGATAGTTCCCCTGTCGGAATTTCTCCTGAAAATGGGACATTCAGATTATTATATCTGGCTTCCGGTACTCGTTGCCCTTCTCTGCCTAGCAATAAGCCTCAGGGTGAGGGATATTTCGGCAGATACTCAGGAGAAGCCTGTCTGGGGAACATATAAAAACATGCTTTGCTGTCCCGGAGTAAAGACTCTTTACCTTACAGCTTTCCTGATGTCTCTGGCCGACGGTGCCACGCTGTGTGCTGCGGCACTGGCAGATGACAGGGGAGTTCCGGTCTCATGGTTCATGATATCTGTGGCAGTTGCCGGCGTGATGATCAGGACGGTAGGGTTCAGAGCGATGAACAACATTCCCAGGATACTCCTTGCAGCCCCTGCCGCAGGGCTTATGGGACTGTCTCTGCTATGTCTCTCTTTCAGCTCCAGCTGGTTTTCTTTTGTCGTTTTTGGACTGATATACGGTTTTGGGATAGGTGCAGGGTTTCCTACTGACCTCTCATTAATTGGAGACCTGCTATCAATTGAATACCACCCTAAAGCTACAGGCTCACTGCTTCTTGCAATTGATCTGGGGTGGGTCATAACCCCCCTCATCTTTGGATCCATATCGCCTTTGCTGGGAGCAAGCGGGGCATTTCGTCTTATAGGTATTCTTGTGTTGGCAGGCGCCGCAGCGATGCAGCTTTTATGTTGGATGCCGCTTCATAAGTGTCTTAAGGAAGAGGCATAAAAAAGCCGGACCTCTCGGGTCCGGCTTTTTTAATTGGATTTGTGCTTTACTTACTTTGATTTCTTTTCCGTTATGTACTTATCTATAGCTTCTGCAGCGTCTTTTCCGGCTCCCATGGCGAGAATGACCGTAGCCGCACCTGTTACTATGTCGCCGCCTGCGTAGACTCCCGGGACTGAAGTTGCGCCTGTCTTGGGGTCTGCTTCAATATATCCCCACTTGTTGAGCTTCATCTCGGGGAAGGTCGAGAGAAGGACCTTGTTGGAACCCTGACCTATGGCTTCTATTGCGCAGTCAGCTTCGATGAAGAATTCGCTGCCTTCAACGGGTACAGGGCGCCTGCGTCCTGAAGCATCCGGCTCTCCAAGCTCCATCCTGATGCACTTGACTCCGCAGAGCTGGCCTTCTCCGTTGTTAACATACTCTGTAGGGTTGGTGAGCCAGTTGAAGATTATGCCTTCTTCGACAGCATGGTGATATTCTTCGATACGTGCAGGCAGTTCCTTGAGGGAACGTCTGTAGACGATCGTCACTTCATCTGCTCCAAGCCTCTTTGCAGAACGTGCCGCGTCCATGGCAACGTTTCCTCCGCCGATGACAACTACCTTCTTTGAGTTTTTGGTGGGAGTGTCAAAATCGGGGAACTCATATCCGTGCATGAGGTTGATCCTTGTGAGGTATTCGCTTGCGGAATAAACACCGTTCAGCGTAGTGCCGGGTACGCCCTGGAAATGGGGAGCCCCTGCGCCGACAGCGATGTAACATGCATCGAACTCTTCCATGATCTCCTGCATCGTTATGTTCTTGCCAACAACTGCATTGCATTCGATCTTGACTCCAAGGTCCTGCATGGCGTCGATCTCCATCTTGACGATGTTTTTGGGAAGACGGAATTCAGGGATACCGTAAATAAGAACTCCGCCTGCGGCATGAAGGGCTTC
>JAAYHA010000075.1 GCA_012727545.1 Synergistaceae bacterium
AAACGCAAAAAGAAGAATGAAAACGGGGAAGAAGAAAAAGAGGCAGGTCTTGACGTTGCCCCTGAGTTTTTCTACTCTATACCGAAGATACTGGATACAAGCGCAATAATTGACGGCAGAATACTGGATGTCGCACAGAGCGGCTTCATTGAGGGTACGATCGTTCTGCCTAGGTTCATTCTTGCAGAACTTCAGGGGGTAGCAGATTCAACGGACCCACTCAGAAGGACCCGTGGAAGACGCGGTCTTGCTGTCGTGACGGAGCTTCAAAAGATCAGAACACTGAACATTGAGATACCGGAAACCACCCTCAAGGACCTCGAAAGAGAAAAGGTGGATGAAGCCCTTGTAGTACTTGCACGCCAGCTCAACGGTAAGGTCATAACCACTGACTACAACCTTAACCAGATCGCCCAGATCGAAGGTGTATCTGTCCTTAACGTTAACGACCTGGCAAACTCTCTGAAACCGATGCTTCTTCCCGGAGAGAACGTCGAGATCGACATTATACGAGTCGGAAAAGAGTCCCATCAGGGTGTCGGATACCTAGACGACGGAACAATGCTCGTTGTAGAGGACGGTTATAAGCGCATAGGAGAAAGGGTAAAAGTTACTGTTACCTCGATGCTTCAGACGTCGGCCGGAAGAATGGTCTTCGGAAGAATACGTCCCTAAAATGAACAGAGAGACCTGGTCCTTCATAATAGTAGCAGGGGGGACAGGCACCCGCCTTGGCGGGATCCCGAAGCAGTTCAGGCTTCTTGACGGACATCCCGTCTGGAAATGGTCTGCAAAAATAGCAGAGGAGCTTTGGAAGGACGGTATCGTACAAGAACTTGTAATTGTAGTTCCTGACGATCACATGGCAGAAATGAAGGGGCATTGTGACCTGAAGATCCCGACGCGCCTCACTGCCGGAGGAACCACAAGATCTCAGTCAGTAATGAGCGGATTAAAGAATTCATGCGGGTCTCACGTGCTGGTGCACGATGCGGCCCGCCCTTTTATAACAAGAGAACTATGCCTGGATTTGATAAAAAACACTACAGTTCATGGAGCTTCTATCCCTCTTCTGAGGTGCAGCGATTCGCTTAAGAGGCTGGAATCAGGAAAGCTGACCTGCGTAGACAGAAAAGAATACCTTCGTACTCAAACTCCGCAGGCATTTGAAAAATCTTCTCTGATCGACGCCATCGCATCGTTTGGTTTTGACGGCACAGATGAAGCAGAAGCATGGATAGCTTCGGGAAGGGATATCTTCATCACCCAGGGATCTGAGTCAAACTTTAAGATCACAACTAAATTTGACTGGGAGGTCGCATTATCGATCACCGGAGGCAGAAAGATACAAAGGACAGGACATGGCTTTGACGTTCATCAGCTTGTAAAGGGCAGAAAACTTATACTGGCAGGGATTGAGATAAAAAATTCCGAGTTGGGCCTTCTTGGACATTCTGATGCTGACATAGTCCTCCATACGGTAATGGACGCTATACTCGGAGCTGCAGGCTTTCCGGACATCGGTACACTCTTTCCCGCATCAGATCCAAAATGGAAAGACGCGGACAGCAGGGAACTCCTTAAAACCGTTATTCTCAAAGTCCGCTCTGAGGGATGGAGCATTGACTGGGTCGATGTTACTTTGCAGGCTCAGTCTCCTAAACTGGGGGACATGATACCAAACTTCATTTACAGCGTTGCATCGCTTATCGCTGAAAACGGACGTGATCCAAATTTCAACATGAAGGTAAAGTCCGGTGAGAGCTGCGGTTCTGTAGGACGCAATGAATGTATGGTCTGCCATGGAGTAGCAACCCTTTCAAAGTACTATTGGAATCAAGGCTGAACAGATACATCGAAAACACAATAAATCAGCCTGAACATATATCATCAAACGGAGGCATCGATATGACAAAAAAGAGATCTGAAGATAAGTTCGTTGAATACAGGGGCTTCACATTTGACGACGTATTGCTCGTTCCGGGGTACA
>JAAYHA010000076.1 GCA_012727545.1 Synergistaceae bacterium
AAAGTGATGGAGGTCGTCCGCTATGGGGAGATCCCAAAGTCAAGGGGCCTAGTGATAATGGATACACCGGGATTTGATGTGGAGTCAGTTACGGGCATGCTTGCGGGAGGTTCACAGGTTATCCTCTTTACGACTGGTCGGGGAACTCCGGTTGGAGCACCGATAGCACCTGTGATCAAGATCACCGGCAATCCTAAAGTCGCTGAATGGATGAGAGAGAACATTGATTTTGACGCAAGCCCTATAACATTGGGGAAGGAGTCGCTTGAAAGCGCAGGGGAGAGGCTCTTTCAAAAACTGTTGTACGTTATCTCTGGCGAGCAGACTTCATCGGAAGTGCTTGGCCACACAGAGACCGGCATAACGCGCATCGGCCCGAGCGTGTAGTTCGATCTTATTATTGACTTCAGAATGAGATAGATCCATTTTCGGATTTTTTTATAAAATACAAAGTTAAAGCTGCCTCCCTATTGAACGAGGGAGGCAGCTTTAATTGATAAGTTAAATTTTGGACCTGTCTAGACGGTTCTTCCGACCTCAAAGCCTTCCATTATGGCTTCTCCGCCCAGACCGACTTTTGCGGCGTCCCCGATGACGCGGACATCATAACCCTCTTTTTTAAGAGCATCTGCAAGGCCCAGTACGGGCTTAGCCCCTACTGCAAGCACTACTGTGTCGCAGGGGATAACTTCGTTTACTGCGCCAGATACCTTCACTCCTGCATCTGTTATCTCATCGACCGTGGTCTTTGTACAGATCCTGACTTTGTTCCTATCGAGATCTTCAAGAAGATCCCAGCGAGGTACCACTATTTCATCTCCTGCTATCGCGTCCAGCATTTCGATGATAGTGACACCTTTTAAGTAGTTTGCAAGCTGGTTGGCAGTTTCAGCTCCCACACAGCCTCCGCCCACAACAACAACGCTGTTGCCTGTGTTGACCTTTCCTGAAAGAACATCATGAGCGGTTACGACGTTTGGTCTGTCTGCCCCGGGTATGTTTGGGATGATTGGTTCTGCTCCTGTGGCGGCAAAAACGACATCCGGCTTTTCCTTTTTAACAAGTTCCGGTGTGACTTCCGTCTCCATCAGGACGGGCACGTTCAGTTTTTCGAGCTCGTTTAACTGCCAGTTGATATAGTTGATCATTTCACCTTTTCCGGGTGGTACCGCACCGATGCGGAACTGGCCGCCTGCCCAGCGGTTCTTCTCGAAAACCTTTACCCTGTGTCCGCGCGAGGCCGCTGTGATAGCTGCCTCAAGTCCTGCAGGACCTGAACCTATGACCATTATATTTTTGGGTGCCGCTGTCTTTTCAAGAGAGACTTCGCTTTCTCTGCCAAGGGTCGGGTTCAGGATGCACTGGATCGGAACATTGTTGAGCAGGTTTTTAACGCATCCGTGATGGCATGCTATACAACTGCGGATCTCGTCGAACCTGCCCTCTTTTGCTTTGTTGGGGGTCTCCGGATCTGTAAGTGACTGACGCCCCATTGCAACTATGTCTGATTTGCCTGAGGCAATGATCGTTTCTGCAAGTCTTGGGTCATTTATCCTTCCGA
>JAAYHA010000077.1 GCA_012727545.1 Synergistaceae bacterium
ACCCTGTGATGGCTACAGCGGCCGATATAGTCATAGCGGAAGTAGACGAGATCTTGCCAATAGGGGATATCGACCCCAATAACGTAGTCACGCCCGGTATATTTATCGATGCGCTCGTGCTGAAAGGAGGAAATACCTATGCTGCCAGAACTTAATGAAAAAGAAGCCCGCGAAAGGATAGCCGCCAGGATAGCCGCCGACCTTGAAGACGGTGCCCTTGTAAATCTGGGGATAGGCATCCCCCAGCTAATACCGAATTTTATGCCGGAAGGTGTAAACATTTTCCTCCAGACAGAGAACGGAACTATATATGCCGGACCTGCAAAAGATCCGGATGACCTGAGAATAATAGATGCAGGGGGAGCCCCGATATCAGTGCTGCCGGGGGGATCATTCGTCTCGTCTGATGCAAGCTTCGGCATCCTTCGCGGAGGTCATATCGACGCAACAGTACTTGGAGCCCTGCAGGTCGATGAAGATGGCAGCCTCGCAAACTGGACTATACCAAACGTCCGAACTCCGGGCATGGGAGGAGCTATGGACATAGTTGCAGGCGCGAAAAAGGTCTACGTGGCGACCCGCCACTTTGAAAAGAACGGAACTTCAAAGCTTCTCAAGAAATGCACACTGCCTCTTACAGGACACGGAGTTGTTGATGTCATAGTAACTGAGTACTGCCTTATAAGAAACATAAACGGCAGGATGGTGCTTGAAGAGATCGCAGATGATGTCGATACGAATGAACTGCGGAGCAAAACTCCTATGGAGATGGAGATCAGCCCCGACTTAAAAACAATGACTTGCTGATGATCCGGTCAGTATTTTTGAGGGTCGATAAAGCAGGGGCTCCCAGATATTTGGGGGCCCTGCTTTTTATCCTACTGTCCGATAATTTTCCTTATCTTTTCCAGTCCGGCAAATGTATCCTTGACCGAAGAACCAAGAATGGACTGCCTTATAGCAAAGACATCCTGATAAATTTTATAGTTTTTGGGATCGGTCTCAAAACGGCCCCTGAAGGTTATCCATTCCTTCATCGTCTTTTTGAGATCCCGGATATCTCCGACCCCGTATGCGGCAACTGCAACATCAGCCATGAGACCGCCCTCGCTTCTTGTCGGGATGTTGTATGCGCCTCCGAGAATGTCTGCCTTGATCTGCGTCCATAGGGGGCTTTTGCTTCCTCCCTCAGTGCCGATTATTTCTTTGACAGGAATACCGCACTCCCTGTATATCTGTATCATCTGGGCATACTCAAAAGCTATGGCTTCAAGTATCGACCGCCACATTGCCGCCCTGTCGCTGGAACCATAGAGTCCCAGAAAAGCCCCGCACGCTCCCGGCATATCGGGGCCCGCTCCCTGTAAGTAGGGATAAAAAAGCACACCCCCTGAACCGGGAGGTACCTCCCCGGCAAGAGCGTCCATCTCAGAATAAAAGGAGGGATCTCCGGGGCACCCGGCAACGTTGTCCCTGAACCAGCGAAGAGAGAGACCTCCTGCCCTGATCATGCTCCAGTAGAAATACGAATCTTCAAGCGTGCCTGTTGCGAACATCATGCCCGGCGCAAGTGATATCTTTTCCACCATATCATCGACGGCAACTGCAAATATGGATGCTGTTCCTGCAACGTCTGTGCTTAGTCCGGGTTCGATCAGGCCGGAAGCAAGCGCTGACTGCATAGTGTCGCCGGCTCCGGCTACTATCGGAATGCCGGATGGAAGTCCCATTTTCTCTGCCTCTTCAGGGCAAAGATATCCGACTACGTCCCATGGCTTAACTATCTTTGGCAGTATCTCCATTGGAATACCAAGAGCCTTCATCTGTTTCGGCGACCAGTTCCTTGTGTGTGCGTCATACCCGATCAGCCAACCGGACATCGTCGCCCAGTCGAGGAACGCATCCTTTGCCTTAAGCCCTGCAAGTGTTCCAAGAACAAATGGTCCGTTGTTAAGCACTTTAACTGCCTTTTCCCTGAACCCGGTGTAATGGTTGAGAAACCACCTGAGTATGATAGGGGGCATGAATTCGTCAACTATACAGTTGCCGCTCTCCTCCAGCCATACCGGGGCAACGTTGCCTTTTACCCACTCGGCCTCGCCCCTTGCACGGTTGTCCAGGTAGGGGACGAAGGGAGTGACAGGCTCCCAGTTTTCATTAATTCCAACAATGCCGCAAATTATCCCGCTGGCAGAGATACCCCTTATCTCATTTGGGTTTACACCTGATTTATGAAGGCACTCTCTTACCCCTTCCTCTACATTTCTTACAAATCCTCGCGCATCCATTTCTGCCCGGCCTGGGTGAGGATAAGAAATTATATTTTCCCTGTACGCTTCTGCCATTCTTACAGAATCTTCCCTGTAGAGAGCAGTCTTCGTTCCCATTGTCCCGCAGTCAAAACCTATGTAGTACCTGGCCAT
>JAAYHA010000078.1 GCA_012727545.1 Synergistaceae bacterium
AGGTTCGGCGCTTTCATAGAGATGCTCTGATGTATACGGCCGGAATAGACATAGGGTCTTCAAATATAAAAGCCGCGATCTGGGACGGATCCTCTTTTGAAGTATGGAGTCAGCCTACCGGGTGGGATATCAGCGAAACATCGGAGGCCGTAATTCAGGTACTGCTTGACAGAGCTTCCCTAAAAATGGAGGACCTGCATCAAATAGTTGCTACCGGTTACGGAAGGAAGATGTGCCGTTTTTCGGGAAGGTCTGTAACTGAGATAACCTGCCACGCCGCAGGAGCTTTTTATCTGACAGAAGGGGCTGAAACGGTGCTGGATATCGGCGGACAGGACGTAAAGGTAATAAGGCTGGACATCGAGGGTAAAGTTACAGATTTCCTGATGAACGACAAGTGTGCCGCCGGTACGGGACGATTCATCAGCAATATGGCAGTTCTGCTGGGTTACAGTCTTAAAGATTTTTCGGATATACCTGCGGAAACTGAGATCAGTAAAATATCTAGCATGTGTACAGTTTTTGCCGAATCAGAGGTGATAAGCCTCCTTTCCGGGGGAGTGGCAAAAGAGAGCATTGCACTTGGGCTCCTTGATTCGATCGCGTCAAGAGCCGCAGGGATGGTCATTCGCATTTCAGACAGAGGACCTGTGGTACTTACAGGCGGTCCTGCACTCAACAAAAGGCTTGCCACGCTTATTTCGAAGCACCTGGGTCGGCCTGTCCTCACCTCGGAACTGGCGCAGTTCTCCGGTGCTATAGGTGCTGCACTGATAGCAGCGGAATAAAGGAAACGTTCAAGAAGGGAGGCGGTCCGATGGTCGTAAAGGGATTTTGACAGAATAAAACGAACCTTCCGCACGTTGTGCGGTTTAGCGTCGGACATCCTTCACTTATTACCCTACCTCTGAAAGGTGAATTTTCTTTATTTTCAGGGGACGGGGGCAAAGGGACTTATCTGTTAAGTATCCCATGAATAATTTGTATTACTGCGCTGTTTTCTGTTTGACCGCAACCTGATGAAAAAATTAAGGAGTGAATGTTTTGAACAAGATAAGATTCTCGGTAATGGTTCTTGCAGTATCGCTTATGATCGCCTTGCTTGCACTTCCCTCGTTGGCCCAGGAATACGTAAACATAGGAACTGGACCCACAGGCGGGACGTACTATCCTGTAGGTTCAGGTATAGCAAAAATTTGGAGCGACAACGTACCGGACCTAAAGGCTACGGCACAGGCCAGCGGAGGTACCCGCAACAACATCCAGCTCATGGAAGCCGGTGACGCGGAAGTGATTTTTGCTGACGGCCTTTACTACGACGCATACAATGGCCTTGCAAGCTATATCGGCCAACCGAAGAAATTCATCCGCGCTCTTGTACCTCTTTATCCTGAGGCGGTGCATATCGTTGTCCTCAAAGGAAGCGGAATTAAAAGCATCCAGGACCTTAAGGGCAAAAAAGTATCAGTCGGAGCTGTAGGCGGCAGTGTATCCCTTACAGCGGAGACCCTTTTTAAACATGCAGGGCTTGACCCGAAAAAAGATATGAAGCTGGAATATCTCGGACATGCAGAGTCTGTCAATGCTTTTATGGATAAGAACATTGATGCAGCAGTTACAGTTGGAGCCATTGGGATCGCAAGCGTTGTCGAACCGATGACGCTTGGGATAGTTGAACTTATTGACGTATCGAATGATCTTGTCGAAAAAATGATCAAGACTACACCATATTTTGCAAAAATGACTATCCCAGCGGGAAGCTATAAGGGTCAGGAAAAAGATGTTAAAACCTTCAGCAGCCCCAATATCCTTGCAGTACACGAAAAAATTGGAGAAAGTACAGCTTATATGATGACCAAAACGCTTTTCCAAAACAAAAACGACCTGGTAGTTATCAGCGCAAGGATGGCTGCAATGGACGCGGCAAAAATAAAGGACATCAAGATCCCTCTTCATCCGGGTGCGATAAGATATTACAAGGAGATAGGGCTCATAAAGTAACGGCACTCATTTTGCAAATAGAATTTAGGTATATGTTCATTAAGGATATTCCTATGCATATTCGCGGGAACCGGACCAATATCCGGTTCCCGCGAATATAGTTTTTGTCGTCGGATCAGCCCTGGATCGCCTGACCGATCTCCCTTTTCTTTGCGTTTTTATATACGGCTGCTGCAGTCGTCAGACCTACAAGCGACATCCCTACCGTCTTGAAGAAATTGCTTTTTCCCTTATAGGGAGGTGTTACAGACCCTCCCAGCAGGGTACTTATCTTGTGTACCTGTTCAGGCTTAAGCAGGCCTTCTTTGATCGGCTGGCTGAGGTCTCCGCTCTCTTCCATGGCGTACTCCAGATCGGCGTATACTGTATCAACAACGTTCCAGTGTGCGGCGGGATATTCACGCATAGAGGGCGAATAAGAACCGACTCCGACGAAGCACTTGTCCGCAAGAATAGCTGGGTCGTTCGGTAGGACCGGCTGTGTGGAAGTAGTTGCCGTTATAACTATCTCGCTTTTTTGGAGCAGTTCTGAGGCATCGCCGCACAGTGTGCACTTCACACGGCGTCCCAGCAATTTCTCAAGGTCATTTGCGAATGTGTCTGCCTCTTTACGGAAAGTATCGTAAAGGAATATCTCTTCGATCTGACGAACTGTAGAGGCGAACATTGCCAGATGAAGCCCCTGCATCCCAGTACCGACTATTCCAAGCCTTTTGCTCCCGGGATCTGATAAATACCGGACAGCAAGGCCCGCAGCGGCACCGGTTCGCAACGCCGTGATCTTTTTAGCATCCATGATGGACAGTATTTCTCCGCTTTCAGGATCTTTCCAAAGCACTACTCCGTCCAGGGTGGGCTTTCCCTTTTTGTAGTTTTCAGGGAAAAAGGAGAGTATCTTCGTGATAAGAGCATCAGGGGCAAAACATGGCATATAGATCATTTTGTTGCCGCCGTGAGCAAAGAACGCCCTGTCCGGAATGTAACAGGTGCCTTTGTCAAAAAGGACGTAAGCATCAGCCACTGCTTCCATAACTTCATCGGTTGAAATTGCCTGCATTATTTCGTTTCCGTTAAGATATAGTATTTTCCACCTCTCTCTTACTTTTTCTTATTGGGCAAAGAACGGTATACGACCGCCTCTTCCACACCGCAGCGCCAGATAGGGCAGGGGCTCTGGTCCGGCCAGCCCATATCGACATAGGTGACTACATCGTAATGTTCGGGGATAGAGTAGTGTTTTATCAGCCTCTCGCGCATCACATCCGAGAAAGTGAGCCAGCAGCCCCCCAATCCGTATGCGTGGGCAGCAAGGACGATGTTCTGAGTAGCCGCACCGCAGTCCAGAAGCAAGTTAAATGGAGGCATAAGCTTATTTGCATCGTAGCAGCGCCTGTCCTGCATCACAACTACATGGACCGGTCCGCCCGGGACATCGCTTCCCTCAAACAGTCCGGGTTCAACATCTTCGCGTATAACCATATATCTTATGGACTGCAGGTTACAGCCATGCGGACCCCAAAGCCCGGCCTTAAGCACCTTGTCGATAAGTTCATCGTCGACATAGCGTTTAAGATCCCACTGGCGTACCGTACGCCTCTGATAAATTACCCTTTCAAAGACTTCCTGTTCCTCGGGAGTGAGCCATTTGGGTTCGTGTACGCTCAAATCTACAGGTTCACCTGCGATCCTTTTTTTCGCATAGCCTAATATCGTCGTTGCAAAGCGATATTCCACCAGTTCGTGCGAAAGTCCGCGCCTGTCCCAGACCCGAAGCATTTTCTCAACTGTTTCAGTCTGATCCGCGGGAAGCGGTGTGCCGAAATAGGCGCTTTCATATGTCGGGATCTCCAATGTGTGGTGACAGCGTTCACGCATCCTGGCCCTGAATTCGACCTCGTTCAGTTCCATCAATTGTTCTTCACTGAGAACAAAGAGGCGGGTCAGTTCCTCAGCTGTAACTCCAAACAGGCGAGCCAGGTCTTCAGTAACAGAATCTTTGCTTTTTTCGCTCATCTCAACATCTCCTTTAAGATTGTGTTTTCAGGTCTTTTGTTAAAAAACTAAATCTTCAATATTTCAACAGGATGCTTTGTGTGACCCAGAAATTTATGCAGTATATCCCCGGTCTTTACTTTCATGTAGCCGGTCGTTGTACCGTCGCTGCATCCATACCATTCTTTCTCGGCAACGTCCTTGTCAAAAACTATTCTTAAGGCGTCTTTTTTATCGAGCAAAGCACTAAATACAGTGGCAGAGCCTATTTTTGTTCCGAGCATCTTCTCCATCAGTTCTGCAGGTGCAAAGGAAAGACGGGAAATTCCAAGAGCCGATGAAAATTCCTTTGATTTGAATGGTTTATCACCACAGGTGATGAAAAGATAAAATTCAGTCTGCTGACGATTGCACAGAAAGAGCGTCTTCACCATCTTCATTTGCAGCTTTTGATTTACCTGAATGCAGTCCTCCATCGTTATGATTTCTTCGGTCTCGACGCGCTGAAATGGGATCTCAAGTTCCATCAACGTTTTATAGACCTTTTCATGCAGCGGAGTCTGATAAAACTCCGGCACAGTCGTTAAGATGTCACTGATAAACAACATACCGATCCCTCCCTTTCTCTTGTTTACTTTTGCAGAGTATGTCATACTATTATTGATTACAAAAGCGGCATTTTATCATGGAAGGTATGACAAATTCAGATGGATAAATGCAGGAATAAATGAGCATTCAAAAATACCTCGTATTTATTAAAACCGTAGAGCTAGGCAGTTTTACGAAGGCGGCCGAAGCACTGGGTTATTCACAGTCCGGCATCAGCCGAATGATCAGCGACCTGGAGAGGGATTGGGAAGTGCCCCTTCTTGAGCGTGGGCGTTCGGGCGTGAACCTGACTTCCGACGGCCTCAAACTGCTTCCTTACGCAAAAAACATCTGCAGCGAACATGAAAAGATGCAAATGCAGATCAGCGAGATGCATGGACTTCAGTCCGGATTGATCCGTATTGGTGCTTTCGCAAGCATGGCGACCAACTGGCTTCCTGACATGATAAAAAGATTCAAAGGGGATTACCCCCATATAGAATATGAGCTTCTCCTAAGTGATTACGCAGAAATAGAAAACTGGATCCTTGAAGGGCGTGTTGACTGCGGCTTCCTCAGGCTGCCCACAAAACCCGAACTGGAAACGGTATTTTTGGAAAATGACCGTCTGCTAGTAGTACTGCCGGAGGATCACCCGATGGCGGAACACGATTGCTTTCCCGCATCAGCTTTGTCTGACGAGACCTTTATACTTCCTCAAAAAACAATGGAACCCGAAATTGCCGAAATCATCACACGATATAGGATCAAGCCAAAGGTGCAGTTTGTGACCTGCAGCGATTACGCCGTAATGTCGATGGTCGAATGCGGCCTGGGCATCAGCATACTGCCGGAGCTCATGCTGAAAAGGACCCCGTACCGGATAGTAGCCAAGGAACTTGATGTGCCTGTCTGCCGTAAAATCTGTCTGGCGATGAGAAATAAGAAAAACCTCTCACTTGCAGCTAAGCGCTTTTTGGATTATCTCCAATATCGAAACACCCCCGAGAATGGCCGCTCTTTAAGGACGTTAAAAGAGGACCTGACACAAGGGTCTTAGGCAAATTGATTAAACAAAAAAAGGATTTCTTACTGAGATAGCTTCAGGTTACACTGAAATTAGTAATTCCAATTAACCGGAAAAACACCGAAAAAGGTTTCAAAAAAAGACGTCTTTTCCCAGAAACTGCATTAAATTCCTCGTAGACGATTAAGAAGCTAATCAGTTAAAATACTGTAAGCGAAGTATACAAAAAACGAATCATTTAATATTATTTATTTATCTGAATGCATTTTTACTTACGTTCTTTAAGTCTAAAATCTTCTATCCGTTCAAGCGTACATATCCATCCTTATACATGATCACCTTAAGATGGATTGGGCTGAAAAGAAAGAAGGGTTCTTTATGACAGCATATAAAACTGAAACTAAGGATACTTCTGCTGACAATCAGAAAACAGCCAGAAGCAAAACAAGGATCAATTCGATCATCCTCTCTGTGATCGTATTGTTGGTGGTTGCGCTGCACCTGCGTTTTGCATGGAACAGATACAACGATATTGCCTCATCTGAAGCAGTCATGCTTGCACAATCCA
>JAAYHA010000079.1 GCA_012727545.1 Synergistaceae bacterium
ATACTTGCGGGGACCGTTCTTGCATTTGCACGGGCACTGGGAGAGTTCGGCGCAACTGCCATGGTGACAGGATATATTCCCGGAAAAACGGCGACCATAGCAACGACGGTCTACCAGCTCTGGCGCGAGGGCAACGACACCCTCGCTTATCAATGGGTCTTCATAAATCTTGCTATTTCATTCGTTGTGCTTGTATCTGTCAATATGCTTGAAACAAGATACAAAGAACCCAGAGGATCCTCTGCCGGAACCCCTCTGTCTGAAAGCAGAGAGATATAAAGATGGCTGTTTATGCGAAGATAAAAAAAAGACTTGGCAATTTTACGCTCGACGTGGAGTTTGGGTCTGATAACGGTACTCTTGGACTGCTTGGCGCTTCAGGCTGCGGCAAGAGCATGACCCTGAAGTGCATAGCCGGAATAATAAGGCCTGATGAAGGTCTTATTAAAGTAAACGATCAGGTCCTTTTTGATTCAAAAAGGGGGATCGACCTAAAGCCTCAGGAGAGGCGTGTAGGCCTGATGTTCCAAAACTACGCACTCTTCCCCAATATGACCCTTAAGGAAAATATCTGTTCTGTGCTGAGACATTCTTCAAGATCATCAGAAACAGGCAGGAAATTTGAGGAACTCACTGAAATTCTTTATCTGAAAGGACTTGAGGAACACTATCCTTGCCAGCTTTCGGGTGGGCAGCAGCAGAGGGCTGCTCTTGCGAGGATCCTTGCAAGCGGACCCCAGCTGATAATGCTTGATGAACCTCTCTCAGCCCTTGACAGCTACCTCAGGTGGCAGGTGGAGCAGGAACTTTCGATTGCGCTTGCCTCCTTCTGCGGCACAACACTTTATGTCTCCCATAACAGGGATGAGGTCTTCAGGATGTGCAGAAAAATATGCGTGATCAACGAAGGACGTTCTGAAAAGGTCTGCACAGCCGAAGAGCTTTTCAGCGCCCCCTCCTCTTTCTCCGCAGCCATGTTGTCTGGGTGCAGAAACTACTCCAGGATCGTCAGGATAAACGAAAAGAGAGTGCATGCCATTGACTGGAAGGCCGAGCTGACCTGCAAAGAGACAAATGAAGATATCCGCTATGTAGGTGTCAGGTCTCATCACATTATCCCAGGCTGTAAAAACGGCAATAACACACTGCAGTGCCGTATTACGAAAATCAGTCGGGATGTCTTTTTTACTTCCGTGATCCTGCTTCCCGTAAACTGCGATAAAAAGGAAGATCTTTCATACATAAGGATGGATCTTCCAAATTCCGACACCCGCCCCATCTCTGAGGGTCAGCTCATAACTGTGAGTATCGGAGAGGAAGATATAATTCCCCTCACGGCATAAAAAACGGACCGAGGTTTCACTCCCGGTCCGCTGCTTTTAATATGGCTACCTGCCTATTTTCTGCAATATACAGTATCAATAAGGGTCCCGTCCCGATATTCAACTACTGCCGCAACTTTATCGTAATTAAATTCAGCCGGACGCGGGATGCCTGTCAGTTTTTCGACTTCCTTCTTCAATGCAGTGATATCGGCAACAGGGAGGCCTGATTTTAAAGCAGACTCCAGAAGATCTTCCCTGCGGGGGTTAATGCAGATCCCCCTCTCAGTTACGATGGCGTCTACTGTCTCACCGGGTGTCGTTACCGTTGTTACTTTGTCCTTTATTGAGGGAACGCCTCCCCTGAAAGAAGGAGCGACCACTATAGAAAGTTTTGCCCCCGCAGCAGTATCCTGATGTCCGCCGGATGCGCCTCTGAGGACTCCGTCATGTCCTGTGAGTACGTTTACATTAAAATCCGTATCGACCTCAAGAGCTGCCAGGATGACACAGTCCAGGTTATTTACTATGCACCCTGCATTAAAGGGGCTGGCATACCAAGAGGCATCTATTTCGATGTGTTTTGGATTTTCCTGCATCGAACTCGTAACAGTTGAATCAAAACTCTGGACATCAAAGACTGCGTCAAA
>JAAYHA010000080.1 GCA_012727545.1 Synergistaceae bacterium
AAAGCTGTCGACGCTCCCGGAGAAGCAAGGGAAGACTGGACTGTATTTGTAGAACTTGCAAAACGTTTCGGACACGACTGGAACTTCAAAACAGCATCCGATGTCTTTGACGATATCGCTAAGTTTGTTCCTGCATATGCAGGTATGAGCCATGAGCGTCTTGACAAAGGATACCTCCAGTGGCCGTGCCCGACACCGGATCATCCCGGAACACCAAACCTCCATACGGCGAAATTCGCAAGGCCCAACGGAATGGCAACGTTCTCACCCTGCGACTGGGCTGCACCGCATGAATGGCCTGATGAAGAGTATCCGTTCATTGCAACTACCGGACGCAACCTATTCCACTACCATTCAGGCTCAATGAGCCGCAGAGGCGCATCCGGCAAATATGTCAAGGAACTCTATATCGAAGTCAACCCCGTTGATGCAGCGGCAATGGGCGTAAGCGAGGGCGAAAAAGTAACAGTCAGATCCCGCCGCGGTGAAGTAACAGGCGGCGCAAGGATAACTGACAGTGTTCCGGAGAAGATGGTATTCCTCCCGTTCCACTTTGGAGAGGCTTCTGCCAACCTGCTGACTGCTTCAGTGTGGGATCCCACTTCTGAAACCCCTGCCTTTAAGGTCAGCGCAGTAAAAGTATCAAAGGCTTAAACAGCCTTAGCAATATAACAGAGGGGCGGATAATATATTCCGCCCCATTACAATAATAACGGAGGCGTTTTAAAAAATGAACTTTAAACCACCTGTAGAAATTGCAAAGAGTGCCTGTACTGTAGCAAAAGCCAAAGCAGGCCTTTCCATTAAGGCATTGCTCGTAATGGGCTTCCTTGCCGGCGCCTACATCGCGTTCGGCGGCTTTTTGATGACGACCGTTACTCAGGATGTTGCCCAGTATGCCGGCGTCGGCATCTCAAAGATGCTGGGAGGAATGGTGTTTGCCCTTGGACTCATGCTTGTCATCGTTGGCGGAGCAGAGCTCTTCACCGGAAACTGCCTCATGCCCATAGGCATGCTCAACGGATGCGTATCTTTCCAAGGCGTGCTTAAAAACTGGACTGTAGTTTACGTTGCAAACCTTATCGGATCGATCTTTATGGCGTGGATGATCTACAACACAGGCCTAGCGACCGGCGCTACAGGCGTAAACGCCCTTAAGATCGCTGTTGCGAAGGTCAATCTTCCCATGACTCAGATGGTATTTCGCGGCGTCCTTTGTAACTGGCTGGTCGTTATGGCAGTTTGGATGTCATTCTCGGCAATGGATGTAATGAGTAAATACATCTGCTGCCTCATCCCAATCTCAGGATTCGTAACGATGGGGTTTGAACACAGCATCGCAAACATGTACTTCATCGCGCTGGGAATGTTCATTAAGGGCGGAGATGCGGCTACTGTCGAACTCGCAGCAGTGGCTCCCGACAAGCTGGCTGCCCTCACAATGGGCGGATACTGGGGAAACATAATCCCTGTAACCCTAGGAAATATGGTCGGTGGCATCCTGTTCGTCGCAGTTCTTTACTACATGGTGTTCTCAGGAGCTCTTGACGAACCCAAAGCATAAATCAGCTGATCATGAAACCACTCCTTCATAACAAGACCCTGGAATTTACCCCGGTCGGCAGTACAGCACACAAGGAGCGCCTCCACGCTTCGCTGCTCCTGCTGGCCGGCGGTCGGGGCTCAAGAATGGGTGGCAAAAATAAACTTTATCTTGAGCTCGAGGGTTCCCTTCTTATTGAGAACACCCTCGAGCTTGTTGCACCTCTTTTTAAAGAAGTCATCCTGTTGGTTGCTCCCGGGGAATCTTCAAAGGTAAAAGAGACTCTCTCTACGCTCATCAGCAAATGGGACATAACAGTAACAGAGGACAGGGTACAGGCGAGAGGACCTCTCGAAGGCCTTTACAACGGTCTTTGCCATATGCATGAAGAATGGGGATTCCTTCTCGGATGTGATATGCCATCCCCTGACCCGGATGTAATTAAAGGGATGAACATTTTCTGCAGCACTAACAACGATGCCGTTGTAGCAGAAAGGAAAGGATTTTTGGAACCTCTCCATGCGTTTTACCGTAAAAGCTGTATTGGCGCTGTTTCTGATGCCATGCAGCGCGGAGACAGAAAGATCAAGCAGTTCTACCCTGACATCAGGCTTACCGTGATAAATGAAAAAAAGCTTAAAGAGTTCGGTGATGATGTGAGCTCGTTTTTTAACCTCAACACACCCCACGATGTGGAAAAAATGAAACTCATCCAGGAAGTGAGATAACTATGAAGGAACTGGCAGATGGTTTCAAGCGTTTTGCAGCAAAGGCTGACAGGGATTTTTATTCCGGTCTGATCGCCGGACAGCGTCCGCATACGATGATGATCTCTTGCAGCGACAGCAGGATAATCCCGGAACATATATTCGATGCAAAACCAGGTGAGATCTTCATCCTCAGGAATGTCGGCAACCTCGCCCGGACAGAGGAATCTTCCGTGAGGGCATGTATAGATTATGCGGTAAAACACCTGAAAGTAAAACGGATCGCAGTGCTGGCCCACAACCAGTGCGGTGCAGTAAAGGCAACAGAAAACAAGGAACACCTTGATACAGAAGGACTGAAAAAGTGGCTGGAACAGGAAGAATATACGGGTTCAGACCTTGAAGGAGCCGAAAAGGCCCAGGCCGTGCGTCAGCTCGCAAAATTGAAGGAATACCAGACTGTTAAAGAGGCACTTGAGGCTGGCCGCCTCGAACTTTGCGCACTCTACTTCCACCTGGACCCCATCTCCATGGAAACTTATGAAGACGGAGAGTGGCGCTCTCTTTGATCTCAAAAGCCCGGCCCCCTCAGTTTACCCTTAAAGCATATAAATACTAATTTTCATATTTTCCCCGTCCTATCTATTAGAAACAGGGAAAAAGAGAGGAGATCAAGATGAAAAATTACAAAGAAATATTGAAAATGGCAGTTGGAAACGAAGTCGAGGCCTTCGAATTCTACAGGGACGCAGCAGCCAAGATGAAGGACCCCGCAATGAAAAAGACTTTTCAGGAACTTGCTGACGAAGAATCCGGACACAAGGTGCTTCTTGAGGGTTTTCTCAGCAACGAAATGAAAGATATGAAGTTCAGCGATGAGAAGGATTATAAAGTCGCTGAGACTGTCGAGGCCCCCCAGACCCTTTCCACCGATATGGCGTTCAAGGATGCCATTGCGCTTGCAATGAAAAAGGAACAGGAAGCAATGGAGATGTACCAGCAGTTTGCTGATGCCAGTGAGGAAGCCAAGCAGAAAGAGACCTTCCTTGAACTTGCGAAGATGGAAAAGGGGCACAAGGTACGCCTCGAAAGTATCTACACCGACATCGCGTTTATCGAAGTTTGGTAAGATAACTCTCTGCACAAAGGGGCCCTAAGGAATGGATAAGCGCTCTGCCTTATACTTGGGCAGAGCGCTTCTTTATTAAGACGTATCCTGATTTGATCCCAAAAAGTGATCAGCCCCAAGGCCAGGAGATCCTTCTTCCAT
>JAAYHA010000081.1 GCA_012727545.1 Synergistaceae bacterium
GGAAGGGAAGTCCTTGCCACAAAAGAGATCCGTGAGTCCGATGAGAGGGGAAGACACACTACGACTCACCGTCAGCTGCTTTTACTCCCTGACGGCGGGGTAGTTATAGATACGCCCGGAATGAGGGAGCTGCACCTCTATGGAGGAAACCTGGAAAAGTCTTTTGAGGATATAAACGAGCTGGCTCTGAACTGCAGATATAAGGACTGTACCCATACTACGGAACCGGGCTGCGCTGTTCGAAAAGCAATAGAGGAAAACCAGCTTTCTGAGGAGCGCTTCCAAAATTACCTCAAGCTTCAGCGCGAGATCGCCTATGATGGCCTCAATTCACGCCAGCTGGAAAATGAAAAGATCAACAGGATGTTCGGAAGCAAGGGTGAAATGAAAAGGCTAATGAGAGAGGTAAAAGAAAAAAAGAAACGGTGACCGGCGGGCGTTACCCCTGCCGGTCCTCATGGCTGTTTCACTATTTTCTAATTCAGTTTGTTTTCGAAATATGTTTTACGATCGCTCAGCTACTGCTCAGCAACGCTCAGCCATCGCTAAGCTAATGGTTTTTAGGCGCTGCCTCTCCATATTCCATGTATTCCATGGTTTTTTGGGCCGTATCTTCTCCGCAGAGTTTTTTCACGATGTGGAGAGAGAGGTCTATCCCGGCGGAGATCCCTCCGGAGGTCATGATCTTCCCGTTGTCGATAAATCGTTTTGTGTGGTCGATGGTAACGTTGGGAGCAAGCTTCTTAACGTCGTCTATTACCGATTGGTGGGTCGTAGCCTCAAGACCGTCGAGAAGTCCAAGGACAGCAGGTATCCTGGCGCCCGAACATACCGTAGCCATTATTTCTGCTGATCCCTGCGTTTTGTTGACCCATTCCATGACCTTTTTCTTTTTTATCTCGTTTTTAGTCCCTTCGCCTCCGGGGATGATCAAGATGTCTATCTTTGGGTGGTTGTCAAAGCTGTAGTCAGGGATAACGATAAGCCCGTTGACGGACTTGATCGCTCCTCCGTCCTCAGAAACGGTGAATACTTTGAAGGCCTTGTGATCGTTAAGTTCTGATGTGGTTGAAAAGACCTCATAGGGCCCCGCAAAGTCCAGAAGCTCAACCTTGTTAAACAAATAAATGCCCACATTTTTCATTTGTTTTATCCTCATCTTTCATTAAATACTTAAAATTGGTCCTGTTTTTGGACAAATATGACTCTTTTAGACATCGCTGCTTTATAACCTACACCCTAAACCATATTTGAGCAAGGTTGTGTTCATATTTTCACTTAGATTCCACTTTTGTGTTAGATAAATATACCTATTTTTATAGCACTTAGTCTATTGTCTTCTTGAACCTGGACACGCTGAAGAGAAGGAAGAAAGCACCAAGAAGGGCAAGAGCGACCAGTTGGGGCCACAGTTCAGCCAACCCTGTTCCCTTAAGAAAAATGCCTCTTATTATCACAAGGAAATATCTGAGCGGGTTTATCGTCGTCATCCACTGTACCGGTATGGGCATGTTAGAAATTGGGAACATGAATCCTGAAAGCAGCACGGCGGGGAAGTAAAAGAAAAATGATGACATCAACGCCTCCTGCTGTGTTTTGGAGATCGTAGAGATCAGAAGCCCTATGCCTATGCATGACATAAGGAAGAGCGTCGCGGCAAAAAGGAGCAGCGGCATGCTGCCTCTGATCGGTATCTTGAACCATGCCATACCTGCGAAGCTTACAACTATGACATCTATAAAACAGATGATAGCGAAGGGCAGGGATTTCCCCAGGATAAACTCTATCGGCCGCATCGGCGTTACCATCAGCTGTTCCATCGTTCCTATCTCTTTTTCCCTGACGATGGCCATGGATGTCAGAAGCAGTGATGTCATGAGCAGGATGATCGCTATTACACCGGGAACGTTGTAGTTTCTGCTTTTCAGGTCCGGATTGTACCAGGCTCTCCCCTGTACGTTTACCAGGTCTCTGCTCTGATCATCTCTTCCGAAATCGGAAATTATGCGTTGGGCATAGTTCATTGCCAGAGTCCCGTCATTGGAGTTTGTACCGTCAACAAGTATCTGAACGACCGGATGTTTTCCGCTTAGCAGATCTTCAGCAAATCCCTTTTTTATGTTTATTCCTACAACAGCTCTGCCCC
>JAAYHA010000082.1 GCA_012727545.1 Synergistaceae bacterium
CCTTTCCGATATCATGCAAAAGCCCTGCTCTTCTTGCTTTAAGCTCATCAAGGCCCATTTCTGCAGCCATGATCCCTGCAAGGTGAGCAACTTCAAGACTGTGTGCCAGTGCATTCTGTCCATAGCTGGTACGGTATCTAAGTTGACCGATGATTTTCGTAAGTTCCATATGCATGTTCTTGATACCAGTTTCAAGCAGTGCCTGTTCCGCGGTTTCAAGGATCTGTATCTGGACGTCTTTTTCTGCGCGTTCAATTATTTCCTCTATCCGTGCAGGATGTATGCGTCCATCAACAACAAGCCTTTCAAGGGAAAGGCGTGCAACTTCACGCCTTACTGGGTCAAAGCTGCTCAACGTGACGGCTTCCGGAGTGTCATCTACTATCAGGTCGACTCCGGTAAGCGTTTCAAAGGTCCTTATGTTGCGGCCTTCTCTGCCGATTATTCGTCCCTTCATCTCGTCGGAAGGAAGATTTACAACGCTGACCACTGCGTCAGACGTAAATTCAACACTGCAGCGCTGGACTGCGGTTGCAATAATTTCCTGAGCTTTACGATCTGCATCACGCTTAGCACGTTCTTCAAGTTCCTTTAGCCTGAGACCTATCAGATGGTTCGCCTCGGTTTCAACTTCGGCCAGCAAGAGGTCTCTTGCCTGTTCACGTGTAAGCTGGGCGATCTGTTCGAGATTGGAGATCAGTTCCTGTTCCTTAACGGAGAGTTGGTTCAGTTTTTCCTGGGCCTGTTCGTGCTTTTGTGTGAGTTCCTCTTCTTTACGGCTGATGCTTTCGATCTTCCTGTCAAGGTTTTCTTCTTTTTGTTCAAGACGCCTTTCAGAACGCTGAAGTTCATTTCTTCGTTCCTTAGTGTCCCTGTCTAGTTCCTGTCTTAATCTGTGGATCTCTTCTTTTCCTTCAGAAACGATATCCCGTTTCATCTGTTCGGCTTTTTTAACTGCTTCAGAAATTATCCTTTCTGATTCAGAGAGAGCTCCTTTGTACTTCTTATTTGATACATTTTTTTGGTACATAAACCCTATCAGGACTCCAACAGCGAGTCCTGCAATCACACTCAAAATTACTGTCATTGTCATTATCTATCACCTCAGTTTCAATTGTCATGGTTCGGTTGGTCAAATACATGTAAAACCGGTTCATTCTATTTACAAGTTGATCATATTGCAAGCTGCTTCATGTTTCACGCCGATGGGATGTATTGTACAGAATAAAACCTAACTTCACAAGTGGTAGTTATATGTATATATTACGCCTTTAGTGATGCGCTGATGTCATTCTTCCGCAAAATATCAAGTTTTTCAGCAAATGCAGGATCATCTGTAAGATCCGGGTTATGAGAGATCAGCCACTCCGCATCTTCTCTTGCATCTTTCAGCAATTCACTGTCCCTGAAAACATCCGCAACTTTGAATCCCGCTGCACCATGCTGTTCCAGACCAGTTATCTTGCCCGGCCCCCTCAATAAATGGTCGGCCTCGGCAATTTTAAAACCGTCATCTGTCTTGAGCATTATCTTAAGTCTTTCAGCAGCCTCTTCGCCTATCATTTCAACAAACAGCAGGCAGACTCCTCGTCTGTCTCCCCGGCCTACTCTTCCCCTTAGCTGGTGGAGTTGGGAAAGTCCATACCTTTCTGGAGACTCAATTACCACCACTGAGGCTTCAGGTACATCTACGCCTACTTCAAGGACAGTGGTTCCAACAAGTACCTTTGTTGTTCCATGCCTGAATTTTTCAAGTTCATCGTTTTTAGCACTGCCTGTCATTTTACCGTGGATAAAACCTATCCCCAGCAGTCCCAAATGTTTTTTCAGGAATGCGTACCTTTTTTCAACAGATACCAGTTGATTTTCTGCCTCATCTTCCACTCTGGGGCAGATCCAGTATGTCCTGCCACCCGCAGCGGATTCATTTATGATAAACTGCAGCAGCTCTTTCATCTTTGTGGAATCTATCAGCCTGGTCTCTGTCTTTTTTCTTCCTTCAGGCCTTTCTCTGATGAGCGAGATGTCCATGTCTCCAAAAAGGCAGACTGAAATAGTCCTTGGAATTGGCGTTGCCGACATCATCAGAAGGTGAGGAGTTTTACCCCTGCTGAGCATTTCTCCCCTTTGCATTACTCCAAAACGCTGCTGTTCATCTATGATCACTGTCCCTAAATTTAAGAACTCAACACCTTCCTGTATCATCGCGTGTGTCCCGACAACAACATTGGTCCGGCCTGCCTTTATCGATCTGATCAGTGATGCTCTTTCGGATCTGGTTTGCCCGCCCTTAAGCAATGAACAAACCATCCCGGAAGGTGAGAGGAGTTTTTGAGTCTGAGAGTAAAGCTGTTCTGCAAGTACCTCTGTCGGGGCCATGATCGCTGTCTGTATCCCCGCATCAACGCCTGCGGCTGCAAGACCGAGGGCTATGACAGTCTTTCCTGAACCTACATCTCCCTGTAACAGCCTCGACATAGGATGACCATCTTTAGTATCTTTAAAAACCTGGGCAAATACTTTTTTCTGAGAAGGGGTAAGCTGAAAGGGCAGAGCATCCATGAATGCGGAGTGGTAATACCCGCCAGGCATTATTATTGCTGCATCATGATATCTATTAATTCTTTCTTTTCTCAGGGCCAGAACTGTCTGCAAAAAAAGAAATTCCTCATAGGCCAGTCTCCTTCGCGAGTCTTTCCAATTTTTTTCTGAAGCCGGCCTGTGCATTCCCCGCAGTGCATCTCTTATGCCCGGTAGATCCCTTTTTTCTATAATGCGTTGAGGAAGGTATTCAGTTAAAAGAGGAAGATTTTCTTCTAATAATCTGAACATTAACTTTCTGAACCATCTGACAGATAAACCTGCTGTCGAAGGATAAACGGGTACTATCCCGGTAAAATTTTCCACATCTGATCCATCTTTTACTACTTCAAAATCCGGATTTGAAAATTCTATTTTGCCGTTATAAAAAGAAGGGAGTCCATAAACGACAATGGACGTCCCCTGTTTTAGAATATTATCAAGGCCTTTTCTGTTGAACCAAGTAATGGAAACTGCTCCGGTCCCATCTTCAGCTTCGCAGGTACAAACATGGGTCCCGGTTTTGAAACTTCTTCTGCAACTGACGCCGGTTATCCTGGCAACCACTACAGAATTACGGCCTTCCTTCAGTTCGGAAATTTTACATATTTCTCTTCTGTCTGCATACCTCCGGGGGAAAAACCACAAAGCGTCATTGACTGTCAATATGCCCAGGTTTTCCAAAAGTCCGGCCCTTGCAGGACCTATCCCCTTAATATTTATTACCGGCTCAAAGATATCTGCTGCCACGGATTATTCAGTTATGTCCTTCTCTGCCCGAGTCATTATCCATTATTTCCTTTGGATCGACTCCAAGCATCGCGTACGCAGCTTCCAGATCTCCCTTGTCAACAGAAGCTTCTTCTTCCATTTCCTTCGGATCTTCTGTCACGGGCATTTCTTCAAGTATCGAATTCACAGCTGCAGTAAGGGTTGAAGAGTTGATGCTCTGGTTGAGCATGTTGTCAAACTTCGCAAGCAGCCCCCTAAACTCCTGTTCGTACAAATTTCGTACATTTCTGATCTGGGAAACTCCGTCACGCAGACGCTCAGCCTCCTGGGTCGCATCCTTGCATATCATGTCAGCTCTCTCTTTTGCATCAGAGATGATTTTGGACGCCTGTTCCTGCGCGCTTTTGACTTTTTCATCAGCGCTTTTCTGCGCCATAAGTAGCGCTTCATGAAGTACATCCTTCATTTTTTCATATTCCGCAAGACTTTCCTCTTTTGCAGCCAGATCACGTTCCAGATCCTTCGTCCTTTGTGCATACGTCTGAAGCGTCTCTGCTACATTGTCAAGGAATTCATCTACCTCAGCTGAATCGTAGCCTCTCATGCTTTTTTTGAAAGACTGATTGACCACATCAAGAGATGTTAAAAGCTCGACCATAAAAATCCACCGTCCTTTTTCGCTTTTACAAAAAAATGTAATTCTGTTCGTTCGGTTTTCATCATCAATAATAATTATACATTTACGCAAAAAACAACTTGCTGCAAATAATTATTGACCCTGTATTTGGGGCCTTGAACCGAATATGCCTGTCCCCACCCTGATTATAGTGCTTCCTTCTTCGATCGCGATTTCATAATCGGAGCTCATTCCCATTGATAGTTCATTTAAAGTAAGTCCCGAAAGCGATCTTAGTTCATCTCTCAGGAGGCGAAGCCCTTCAAAAGCCTTCCTTATTTCACCGCTGTCTTCCGTGTTGGGTCCAATTGTCATCAACCCTTCCACAGATAAACGCGGACAATACAGCATCACCCTTTCAAGAAGACTGGCTGCTTCCTGAGGGGCCACTCCGCTTTTTGTAAGTTCACCTGACATGTTTATCTCAATATAAACCGGGAAACCATGATCATCAGTTTCAGCCAAAATCCTGTCAAGCATGCGTGCAAGATCAAGTGTATCAACAGTTTCTATCAGATCAAAAACCTCAAGGGCTTTCCTTGCCTTGTTCCTCTGAAGGTGCCCAATAAGGTGCCATGGCGTCCTCACTTCTAACGGCCATTTGAGCCTTTTGTCAGCTGCTTCCTGTACCCTGTTTTCTCCAAGCATATCCAGTTTACCTGCTGCAGACAACATATATTCTATCGGATGGGTTTTTGAGACTCCCATCAGCTTTATCTGCGAAGGATCAAGTCCACTCCGTTTTGCTGCGGACCTAATTTTTTCACGGACGTCAATTATGTTCTGATCTATGAAATCTACCAAAGCTGTATCCTCCCCTCACGAGCAGTAGAGGCATCTTCCACTACGGCATCTCCTACAGAGACCCCAGCGGTAATGATAAACATTTTGTTGTCGACTCTTTTGCCCTTAACAGGAACAAAAACAACTCTGGAACCCCTTACCATGTATACTCCAGACCTTCCATTGATCTCCGTTATCGAGGTTTGCGGCACAAGCGCACCTTCTGTCCGCCCTGCTTCTACCGTCAATGTATATTTTCTTGAAAGGACAGATTCGGGCTGAAACCAGGGCAACGTAACGTACAATTTTATTTTATCGCCCGACTTTGTACTTACCCTTATATCTGCAGTGGAAACTGTGTCTACCCCATCCATTTTTACTCGCAGCTTCTTGTTTTTTATTTGTTCCCCCATGTTTCCCAGTATCCTGGAATATCCAATAAACCTGAGTTCCTGGGGCTGCTCGATCAGCTTTCCGACCGGCTGGCTTTTTCCAACAAGCAAACCATCCTTTAAACGGTTCAATGAACCGGGCTGAGGCAAAGGCTGAAAACCGGGCCATATCTCAGAATAACGCCAGGTCTGTTCTTTTCCGTCGAGTGCTGCAACAAAATATCCCTGCTGGTATGCTTTGACATCGGAAGTCCTGTTCCCTGATGTTATCCTGGCAA
>JAAYHA010000009.1 GCA_012727545.1 Synergistaceae bacterium
GCTGAAATAAAAGGCGGAGCGAGATCCCTGTTTACTGCAACGTTTGCAAATATGTGCCCCTCCAGGTGATTGACTCCGATGAGAGGTGTCCTCCACGCCTGTGACAGAGCCTTGGCAGTCATGACACCGACAAGAAGCGAACCCATGAGTCCCGGTCCGGCAGTAACAGCTATAAGGTCTATCTCTTTTGCAGGATCGTTTATGCATGCTTCTTCAAGCACTTCCTCCAGAAGAGGGATGATCATTTCCTGGTGCATCCTTGATGCGAGCTCAGGCACCACTCCTCCGTATTCGGAATGTGATTCTATCTGGCTGGACAATACCGAGGACAATACAATATTTCTGCCCTTCATGACAGCGAGGGCAGTGTCATCACAGCTTGTCTCTATTCCAAGGGTCAGGAGTTCTTTGGGCACAGTTGTCATCCGCATTGACCTGCACAGGAGGAACAATTGCCGCCCTTGCAGCTGCAGGTGCTGTTTTTCTTTGGCTCTCCCTCTTTGTGTATCAGTATCCTTGAGCCGCACTCCGGACATTTTTCAGCAAAATTTTCTGAAGTAAAAATATGTCCGCACGAAGCGCATCTGTACTTGTGCATTTATTTCGGCACCTTCCATTTTATTAGGTCGTCACCGTACCCCACCATGATCTCTGTCCCCGGCTTGACTTTGTCCTGAGGTACAACAAAGGCAAACTGCCAGCTGGTACCTGCATCCACAGTCCCGAAAGGATTCTTCCAGCTTGAGGATATGACGTCTTTTTTTGTAAGATGGTATCCGCCTATGCTTATCTTTTGCTCTTCAACGGTCCATGGTTTGTTTGCCTCAAGGTTAGCTATGAAAAGGGCTTTTTTTCTGGTCTCGGGAGAGCCGTAATATTGATTAAGATCATCTACCCATGGCGCAAGCCCCTGTTCAGCTGATATTGCCTTTGATAATTTTGCGTCAAGATATATGAACTGTATCGTTCCCCTTGAACCAAGGACAAGGTCCCCAAACAGCTCGCCTTCCACCCAGCAGTCCGTCTGTCTTTCGTCAAGCAAACTGTTAAGGTCGTTTGTGCTCGCATCGGCCCTAAAAGATACCTGGCATCCAATTATGGCAAATGAAAGCAGAAGCATCAAAAGGAAGAATATTTTTCTTTTCACTGTTACGCCCCCCTGGAATTTCTGAATAAAAGCAATACTGTTCTTACGTCAGATATAATCATAACACCGATCCATTAATTCCTTTTCTGTTTCAGGGCATCTTTTATCCATTGCCACTCAGAACAGCGGAAAAGCATCGTAGATACGGAATATGTCGCTGCTCCGATGATAACCATGCCTGTCAGCCAGAGCGCCCTCAAGCCGACTGACGCAGAGAGCGGATAGGGCAGAGTCGTTTTTATCGCATACAGAACAGCAAACATAAGCGCCGTAGAAGAAAGGATCTTTGTAAGCCACCTGAAATCAAAGACTCCAAGAGGTTCCTTAAGGTTCTTTGAAAGAGCCCATGCCCCGTACAGGCTTGAACATGTAAATGCTGCGGCTGTCGCTCCTGCAAGGCCAGCGTATTTGAAAAGCGGCATGAGCAAAAGACACGCGGCCAGGTTTACTGCCACAGTCACCGCTGTTACACCGACAGCACCTCTTGGCATCCTTCTGGCGTACATCGCCCTCAGTATTATCGTGCTGCTTGCCATCCCTGGAAGGCCAAGGCCGTATATCGCAAGGGCAGTGCCTGTCGCATGCCAGGCCCATTCTGTAAATGCGCCCCTGAAAAATAATATATGTGCCGTCTCCTGAGAAAGGACTAATATCCCAACAGAGACCGGCAGAATTATAAAAAGATCAAACCTAAGCGCATCTCTTATAAAATCCCTGAACCCTGCCCTGTCATTTGGATCCTGTCTGGAGAGCATAGGAAGCACTGCCTGTGAAATTGCTATTACAAAAAGCCCCAGCGGAAGCTGAAGGATCCTGTCCGCGTAAGTAAGTACAGAGATCGAACCTCCCGTGAGGAAGGAACCGAAAATCCTGCTTATTACAGGGTTCACCTGATTTAACGACAGACCAGCCGCATATGGGAAAAAGAGGTACATCATACTTTTGAGCTCAGCGTTGTCTCGTTTCGGAACCGCCGGCGTCAGCATTACCCCCATCCTGCTGCACCAGTACCACTGAAGCAGCATGTGACAGATACCTCCGATTAGGACTGCGGCAGAGAGGTTCCAAATAGTCAGGTCCTTCATTGTGGCTGTCAAAAAGAGTATGTAAGCCAGGTTGCTGAGCGCCGGAGCTACTGCAGGTACAAAAAATGAGCCCATACTGTTCAGCACGCCCATTGCAAGAGCTCCTACTGAGACAAAGAGCAGGAAAGGGAACATTATCCTTGTAAGGGATATCGCCAAAGCTCTCTCTTCCGCTGCAAATCCCGGAGCCATTATACCTACGAATACCGGAGCGAAAATTATACCGACCGTTACGACAAGAGCGCCTCCCAGCAAAAGTACAGAGAGAGCCTGTCTTGCAAGACTCTGAGCCGAATCTTTTCCCTTGTTTTCGAGAGTCCTTGAAAATACCGGGACGAAAGACGCTGAAAGAGCTCCTTCCGCCAACAGCTGACGTGAAAGATTTGCCAGTGTATATGCCACATAAAACGCGTCAAGCTGGCGAGTCGCTCCAAAGAGTGCCGCAGTGAGCATTTCCCTTACAAGACCGAGGATCCTGCTTGCAAGAGTGCCGACCATCATCCTCATCGCATGTCTTACCATGCCCGGAAGGTTGTCGTTGCGGCTCATTTGGAATAGTTAGCCCTTACCAGGAAAAATCCGCGCCGAGGTAGAATTTTCTTGCCTCTTCGTTGGCTGCGATCTCCGCGGGGAGCCCTTCCAGAAAGACTTTTCCCTGATGGATAAGGTAGGCCCTGTCGGTAATTGAAAGCGTCTCTCTGACGTTATGGTCTGTAAGAAGTATTCCGTAACCTTTGTCTTTCAACTGTCTTATGATCGCCTGCAGGTCAGCCACCGCTATTGGATCTATACCGCTGAATGGCTCGTCAAGAAGTATGAATGAAGGATCAAGAGCCAGGCATCTCGCTATCTCAACGCGTCGCCTCTCTCCTCCTGAGAGAGATACTCCAAGGATATTTTCGATCTGTTTAAGTCCATAACCCTCAAGCAGAGTTTCAATTTTTGCATCGCGCTCTTCCTTGGCGATACCGGCCTCTTCAAGCACCAGTTCCAGGTTCTGCCTCACCGTAAGCTTCCTGAATACTGAAGCTTCCTGGGGAAGGTAGCCAAGCCCTGTCCTTGCTCTCTCATACATGGGAAGAGCCGTGATGTCTTTTTCCCCGTTGAAGACCCTTCCTGACTCGGGCATTATCCTTCCTATCATCATGTAAAAAGTGGTGCTCTTACCGGCTCCGTTTGGCCCCAAAAGGCCTACGATCTCACCCTTTTTAATTTCGATAGATACATTGTCCACTACTCTTCTTCTGTTGTAGGACTTAACAAGGTGTTCTGCCCTGAGCACCTCAAATTTTGATCTTACGGCAATTGCCATTGCTCATTCCCCGCTTTTCGGCTTCTCTTCTTTTTTGTCCTTTTTCTCATTGGTTATGAATGTGATCTTCGAATTACCTATTGCCTCTATGTCGTTCGAATCCTCATGCATTATCAGCGAATCCGCCGAAACAGTTTTCCCGTCGCTGCGGACAGCCTTTGCATTTCCTGATATAACAAATGTGGCCTTAGATTTGGAATAGACACCTTTTTCACCAGTTACCCTGCTTTTGAGGCCTTCCTTGTCTACAAAGTCCATTACTACATTGCCCACCGCTATCAGTTCGCTTATCTCTTCATTTGCCTTGGTACCGTTCACAGTATCAGCGCTTACGACAAGCTTCTGCCTGATATCTTCATATCTTTTGACTTTTTTGCCCCAGAATTTATCTTTGTTCTGTCCAGCCTCGTCGGCTATCAGGATATTATTTTCAGTTTTCGCGTCCACATTGCCTTTTGCAGTGTAATTTTTTGTGCCAAGTTCCCAGAGCACATAATCTGCGTCAATCTTTTCATTCGTTCCCCGTGTCAGGTGCACCTTGCCTACAGCCTCGGCAATACCATCATTTTCAGGGCTTTTAGAACCTGTCCACTTTACCTTATCTGCTGTCAGGTCAGTCTTCTCTGCAGGAAAGGTCCCCTTAACGTTTCCCTGAAGCGTGAACTCGGAGGTTTCCATGCTGCCTTCGCCTTTATCTCCCCAGAGGATAGCTCCCTCTCTTTTAATTATTACATTGCCTACTGCCGATATTTTTTTCGTATTCACGTTGTAATTTATTGTGTCAGCCGACATGGTGCCTTCAACAGGCTCTGCTGACAAAGTAGCGTGGAAGGGTAAAAAAAGGAGAAATGCCGCTGCCGGAAGCAATCTTAGGAAATATTTTATGCCTGACATTATTTGACCTCATTCCTTGAAAAAATATCTTTTTTAAGTAATGCTGTTGAGCATACAGTCATATTTTACAGCCTATATTGTCATTTAGTCTTCACGTTTTTGGTTTTATTCCATATTGCCAGAAAAATATCATGGAGAAAGACGAAATAATCCCGGTCTTTTGATGGAGGGGGAAGAGTCAGCCTGTATTCATAGCCAACGGCTGCAGACCTTATGATCTCAGGTGTCCATGGGTCTAAAAGTATCAGCCAGTTGCGTCTGGCGGCTTCGTCAAGGGCGGCTTTCAGTGCTTGTGTGTCTCCTGCCTTCCACCCCTCCCAGACTGATGCAGGAGGCCTTACGGCACCTGATATCGAAGAACGGATCCACGTCCCTTCTGCCCCGGTAATATCAAGCATTTTTGTATTGCCCAAAAGGTGCCTGCCTATATCTATCGTACTTTCTATCTTTGACTGGAACTCGGCAAGCCTCCTCTGAAAATATGTGTATCTTCCCTTGTCCTCTTCTGACATTATTTTCATTACGCTCTGCGCAAGAAAAGGAAGCATTGCAGGATCAAAGAAAGCACTCTGCAGCTGCTCTTTTGTCATTGGCAAATTGTCGTAGAGAAGCCGCAGTTGCTTGTTGTTTTTCTTTATCCTGAAGTTTTCTGCGTCTTTTGCATCTATGGCGATAATTATTTCGCCGGACCTTGGGGAAGATGTTTTTATCACGTTTCCGGAGGAGTCCCAATTGGAGAGGTATCGGACATTTTTTACATCACCCGCGATAAAAGAGGCAATGAAACCTATCCAGGGTGAGGTCACAGCAAAATTTTCCGCACTCGCAGCAGCCGGATGGAAAAGCAACATCAGAAGCGCAAAAGCAGTGACCAGGACATTATTCAGGCTTCTCCTCAACGTGACAGCAGGCATCAGCCCGGACGGCTCCCCGGTTTTACAAGGGTAAGGCCCTCTTTGCACAGAGGACAATTATGCTCTTCATAAAGAGGAAAACTCATTTTCCAGAGGGATACAAGGTCCCAGTCTTTATAAGCGTCATTTGCTCGCCTGTCGATTATTGAAGCGGAAGAGACCCACTCTGCTCCCCCTTCTGCAAGTATCTGGGCTGTTTCCCTTGATGATTTGCCAGTGGTAACCACATCTTCGATGAGCGCAAAACGCACTTTGCCCGGGTGGGGAAACCTTCTGAGCCGCATTATTCCCTCCTGCCTTTCGCAGAAGATAAAAGGCACGCCCAGTGCTCTGGCAACTTCATGACCTATGATGAGTCCGCCCAACGCAGGCGAAAGGATGATATCTGGTTTTTTGTCAGCTATTCTCTCTGCGATCTTTTCTCCGGCGTATGCTGCAAACGCAGGAAATCGTAGCATTAGGGCACACTGTATGTAATGACCGCTGTGAAGCCCTGAAGTCAGTTTGAAATGCCCTTCGAGATGGGCTCCGCTCTCCTTCATCATTTCCATGATCCTTACGGCCACTGCCTCATCATCTGTATTTATAAAGTCTTTTACCATTATTGCACCCCCGATATTTCCTTAAGTATACTTCTGACTTCGCTGATAGGATCTGCTGCTTCAAGAATCGGCCTTCCGACAACTATGTACGATGCTCCTGCTTCAGCTGCTTCCTTTGCTGTTGCCACCCTTGTCTGATCTTCTGTTGATGCTCTTGTTCTCCTGATCCCAGGGACTACCCTTGCAAGTTTTTCGGCCTTACCTCTGAGAAGTGATAAGTCGAGCGGCGAACAGACTATACCGTCAAGCCCGGCCCTTTCCGCTGCAAGCGCTCTTGCCTCAAGCGAACGGTTCAGGTCGGATCCCGGATGAACTTCGCTCCAGAGGTCTCCTCCGAGGCTAGTCAGCACCGTGATACCGAACAGATTCATCCTGCTTCCCCTCTTATCCCTCATTGCCACAGAGCGCGACATCATTTCGTGTCCGCCTGAGGTGTGGATGGTCAAAGCCCAAAGCCCCATCTCAGAAAGAGGTTCCACCGCAGATGCTACCGTGTTGGGTATGTCATGCAGTTTAAGGTCAAGAAAAAGGCTGTACCCCTTTTTGACTATTTCACTGATGAAGGCAGCTCCGCCCATTGCGTACAGTCTGGGCCCTATCTTTACATATGGGGTCGCTTTGTCCAGCTTCTCAAGAAACTCCCTCGCTGCATCAAGGGTCGGCAGATCTACAGCTGCTATCAATTCACATTTATTATTTTCCAAAACTACACCTCCAGATTATATATACTGTTTTATCCACCTACATCAGCAAAAGAACCCTATTCCACCGACATGGAGGATAACCGAAACAGGGGCGGCACTAAAGATGTCAAGACCTGATCCTCTGATTATCTGACAAACTTTAACACGCCCCTGCGATCGTCCTGCAAGATGCTTTATGATAGGGTCAGCTTCTAAAGATCTTCGTTATCCTGCCAGATCTTCCTGCCTTCCACAAAAGTCATCACCGGCCAGCCGGTCAGCGCTATCCCTTCCCAGGGACAGCATCTCGCCTTGCTGTTCCATTCAGAGCAGTCTACTATCCTGGTCCTCTCTTCGTCAATTATCGTTATGTCTGCCGGAGAGCCTTCCTCTATCTTCCCCAGAACCTGCCATTTCTCAGTCAAAAGCGAGGCAGGCGAGCTTGTCATTTTCCTGAGGATCATTTCGACCGGCACTTCAGGGTAATTCTTGTTTTTGAAGTCTATGATAACAGCAGCAGCACATTCCAGCGAGGCGATACCAAAAGGAGCATCCTGGAATGGCTCGTCTTTCTCATCCATGTGCCATGGAGCGTGGTCTGTTACTATCGCATCTATCGTTCCGTCGAGCAGCCCTTCCCACAGCGCTGCCTGGTCTTCCTTGCTCCTCAGAGGTGGATTGACTTTGTATCTTGAATTATAACCGCTGTTGATCACGGCGTTTTCATTCAGTGTAAGATGGTGGAAGGTGGTATCGCAAGTGACGTCCAGCCCTTCTTTTTTAGCCTGCCTTATAAGCCCCAGAGCTCCGGCGCTGCTAAGATGTGTAAAGTGGACCCTTCCGCATGTCTCCCTGGCAAGGGCTATGCCTCTTGCAACATCGATCTCCTCAGATGCTGCCGGAATACCCTTCAGCCCGCTGAGTGCGCTGACCTTTCCCTCATGTACCTGCCCCCCCTTGAAGAGGCTTATCTCTTCGGGATGCTCCATTATCCTCGGGTGATCCTTGCCGGTATACATAAGAGCAAGGCGGAAAAGTGAACTTGTCGCTATCGGTGCACCGTCATCTGTAAAAAAGACCGCTCCTGCATCAGCCATCTTGAGAAGTTCTGCCATCTCTTTGCCTTCCCTGTTTTTGCTTACACATCCGGACGGAAGTATCCTTGATGCACCGGCTGCCTTTCCATGGCTCAGAACATACTCAACAAGCGAAGGCTCTGATATTGCGGGTTTTGTGTTGGGCATTGCCACAAGGGTGGTAAAGCCTCCGGCGGCTCCGGCCCTTGCCCCCGAAGCTATATCCTCGTTCCATTCTCCCCCGGGATCCCTGAAATGTGCGTGAAGGTCTACGAAGCCTGGAGAAAGTATCTTCCCGTATCCCTCTATTATCTCAGCGTCTGCGCTGTCAAGGCCGTTGCCGATCGCAGATATTTTTTCGCCATCCACAAGGACCTCGCCGGCATCTATGAATTCTGTTCCGTTAAAGACCTTAAAATCCTTGAATAATATCTTTCCCATTATCTTGCGCCTCCTCCACAGAGATAGAGCAGAGCCATGCGTATTGCAACGCCTGAACGCACCTGCTCAAGTATTACGCTCTGATGTCCGTCTGCAACTTCGGAGGCTATTTCAACTCCCCTGTTGATCGGTCCCGGGTGCATTGCAAGTGCTCCCGGCCTTGCGTACTTCATAAGTTCTGAGTCGGCGCCCCACCAGCGATGATATTCATCCACAGAGGGGAAGAGCCCGTCCTGCTGACGCTCCTTCTGTATTCTCAGGAGGTAGACCATATCTGCATCCTCAACTGCCTTTCTTGGGTCTTTTTCATATCTGCAGCCAAGAGAGCCTATCTCACTGGGCATCATAGTAGGCGGACCGGAAAGGACTACATCACAGCCAATCGTATTGAACGCAATGACATCGCTTCTTGCAACGCGGCTGTGGAGAACATCCCCTACCAGCGCTATCTTTTTGCCATCAAGGTTTCCCAGGTGTTTCCATGCAGTGTAAAGGTCAAGAAGAGCCTGTGTAGGATGGGCGTGTGTGCCGTCTCCCGCGTTGAGCACTATCGCTCTCTTCAGCTTTGAAGCCAGGTACTGTGCAGATCCTACGGCTCCGTGCCTCATAACCACTATGTCAGCACCCATTGCCTCAAGAGTCCATGCAGTATCTCTCATAGTTTCACCCTTGGCATGGCTTGAGCCGGAGACAGACCAATTGACCACATCTGCAGAAAGCATCTTCTCTGCCAGTTCAAATGAGACCCTTGTCCTTGTCGAATTTTCAAAAAAGAGATTGACAGCCATTTTGCCGCGCAGGACAGGGACCTTTTTGATCGGTCTGTCCATAACGTTCTCCATATGGCGCGCCTGGTCAAGCAGGAAGTAGAGTTCCTCCCTTGTAAAGCAGTCTACATCGATCACATTCCTGTGACGCCAGACTATCTGTCCGATCTCACTGGGCGTCGCGTTCACAGATGACCACCTCATCCTTTCCGTCAAGTTCAGTTACTTTCACTTCTATGACTTCATTCTTTGATGTCGGCACGTTCTTGCCGCACATATCTGCGTGTATAGGAAGCTCCCTGTGGCCTCTGTCGATTATTACGGCGAGCTTCACTGATGAGGGACGCCCGAGATCTACAAGTGCCTCCAGGGCTGCCCGGACAGTTCTGCCGGTGTAAAGAACGTCATCTACAAGATAGATATTTTTGCCCGAGATATCCTGGGGCATGCGGGTGCTGTGGACCATCGGCTGTTCGAAAAGCATGGTCAGGTCATCCCTGTACAGGGTTATATCAAGCTCCCCGCACGGGATCTTTGTTCCCTCCACCTCTTCGATGATCTTCTGCAGACGGCGCGCAAGGTAGACACCCCTTCTGTGGATCCC
>JAAYHA010000010.1 GCA_012727545.1 Synergistaceae bacterium
ACGGTTTCGGGATGGGACTTGCCGCTATGGCAGTGCTCATGGGCTCCAATGTCATGATATCAATGATACGGAAATTCATACCCGACGAGATCCGTATCCCGGCTTTCATCGTTGTCATAGCCGGATTTGTGACAATAACACAGCTCCTGATATCAGCATATGCTCCGGCTCTGGACAAATCGCTGGGCATATTCATCCCCCTGATCGTTGTTAACTGCATAATACTTGCCAGGGCGGAGGCCTTCGCATTCAAAAACGGCGTTATTGACTCCCTCTTTGATGGGATAGGCATGGGGCTTGGATTTACATTTGCCCTCACATTCATCGGAGGAATACGGGAACTTCTGGGGAACGGCACTATCTTCAATTTCTCGATCGTACCCTCCTTTTACCAGCCTGCCCTGCTTGTAATACTTGCTCCAGGCGGATTCATCACGCTGGGGATCCTGATAGCGCTTTTCAGAAACATTCAGCTCAGGAAAGAGGAAGAATCCACAGGCTTCAAGCCTGATTTTGACGGCTGGGAAAAACTGGATGCCTGCGAAGGCTGCGGACTAAAGAAATACTGCGGGGGCGGCGGATCAAACCTGCCCTGTGCGAAAGAAGAAAAGGAGGGTGACGCATAATGTCTCTGCTTGCACTCTTCTTCGGAGCCATTTTTGTAAATAACATACTTCTGGCCAGGTTCTTAGGCTGCTGTCCCTTCCTTGGAGTCTCAAGCAAGCTTGAAACAGCCAAAGGCATGGGTATCGCTGTAATTTTTGTCACTGTGATGGCTGCAACCATGACATGGCTCGCCTATACTTTCATTCTTGTACCGCTCGGGCTGCAGTATCTTTACACACTTTCGTTCATCCTGATAATCGCAGCTCTCGTTCAGTTTGTTGAGATCGTGCTCAAAAAAGTTCAGCCCGCCCTATATAAGTCTCTTGGGATATTCCTTCCGCTGATCACTACAAACTGCGCAGTTCTGGGGGTAGCGGTCATAAACATGAACGAAAAATATACCTTCATTGAATCGATCGTTCATGCGGCAGGGGCATCTGCCGGATTCCTTCTTGCGATAGTACTTATGGCGGGAATAAGGGAAAGAATAGAGATAAGCCAGAACATGCCAAGGTGCCTAAGAGGACTTCCTATAGCGCTTGTAACAGCGGGACTCATGTCCATTGCTTTCATGGGCTTCAGCGGGCTTATCAAATAGGGGGAAAATGATATGACTGGAATGATATATCCGGCAATAATAATGGGAGGCCTTGGGCTGATTTTTGGCGCCCTTCTGGCCTTTGCCTCAAAAAAATTCCACGTTGAAACGGACCCCAGGCAGGCTAATATCCGTGCTATCCTTCCGGGAGCAAACTGCGGTGGCTGCGGCTATCCCGGATGCGACGGCTTTGCTGAAGCTCTTGCAAACGGGACAGGAAAGATAACCGGCTGCGCTGCGGGAGGATCTGCCCTGGCAGACAGCATTGCTGCAATACTTGGAGTCCAGGCTGAAAAGGACGAACCCAAGATAGCATTTCTTAAATGCAAGGGGTCAAACGACAAAACCGTGAAGAACTGCGTCTACTTCGGCGAATATGACTGCAGGGCCGCTGCTGTGGTCCCGGGAAAGGGACCCACTTCATGCGCATACGGATGCATGGGCCTTGGCACATGTGTAAGTGTCTGCGCCTTCCACGCCATGACGATAAAGAACGGCCTGGCTGTGGTGGATGCTGAAAAATGCGTTGGATGCGGAGCCTGCGTCGAAAACTGTCCGAGAGACGTATTGGTGCTGGTGCCAAGGAAATCAAAGGTCAATGTTTCCTGCAACTCGCCCCTTAAAGGACCTGACGTCAAAAGGGTCTGTTCAGTCGGATGCATTGGATGCACCCTTTGTGTGAAAAGCTGCCCCGTACAGGCAATAGAGATGAAGGGTGCCCTCGCTGTGATCGATCCTGCAAAATGCATCAACTGCGGCATCTGCGCAACAAAATGTCCGACTAAAAATATAACCGACAGAAGGTCTGATGAGGAAAAAGCCTCTTCGGCTGCCAAGGAAACGGCCTCTGTCTAGCTAAAAAAGACCGGAGGGGGTCCCGGCACAGGCCGGGACCCCCTCTTTTTCTTTTATTGCAAGGCTCAGCTACTTTTTGTACTCAGCTGCCAGCTTTTCAAATGCCGGCAGAGAGTTTTCTATCTGATCGGTCCTCACGCAGTATGAGATCCGGGCATATCCCGG
>JAAYHA010000083.1 GCA_012727545.1 Synergistaceae bacterium
ATACAACGGCGCCTTCGTAGTCCCCGGAAGCTGTTTCGAGTTCGAAAACCACTTCCGCATAGGATATGCCCCGAAGAAAGAAGTGCTGGTTGAGGGGCTTACGGCAATCGATCTTTTCTTGAAAACTTTATAACGCAATTGGGAAACAATTGTAGGGATGGCCGGGAAGATCACCGGCGGCAATCAATTGGCAAGGGCAGCCGGGGAGAGCACCGGCAGTCAAACAATTGTCAAACGTAGTCAAACGGTAGTCAAACGATCGTAAGGGACAGGTTCGGGAAATCTGCAGCCTCTAGTCTGCGGGGAATTTGCAGATGAGAAACGCTGCGGGGGATTTGCTCGCTCCGCATCGCGGAGAATTGCGGCCAAAGGCCGCGGAGGTTCAAAATCCCCGTCGTCCCCAGACTCATTCACCGCGGCCTTTGGCCGCAATTCTTCGCCTGATGGAGTCAGGCAAATTCCCCAGCGACATTGATCTCTTTCTGCCCCTACAACCGTTTCACCATTGCTTCACCACAGCTTCACGCCGATGGTTTTTCGGCAGCTTCACTATTGTAAAGTCGCGAATTCCCCGCAGCCAAGAGGCTGCAATCCCCTTTCACCCTTGATAGCCACTGCCATATCGCAATTGGGATTTAGAGCGAGTGATAACGACGCAACGCGCAGCGGAGCCTTCCGAAGGCGTATTGGACATACGTCGAAGGAAGGCTCCGCAAGCTTTGCTAAGTTAGCGCCGCTCTAAATCACAATTGCTTAAGCAGTTCACTGAGCATTGCCACAAACTCATCCTTACTGGCTGCTATAAGCGCCTCGTTTTTATCCATGAGAGCCTTCTGTAGAGTGACTGCTCTCTTGTAGACCTCTGTGGCGCCTATGCTTCCGGTGCTGCTTTTCAGCTTGTGCAGCATTTCCTCAGCTTCTTCATATCTCTTTTCATCGATCGCCCTCAGGAGCTTTTCGGGAGTTTCAAGGTTTTCATTCAGGTATTCCTTAAGGACGGCCTTATAGAGTTCTTCGTTGTTGCCTAAAAGGATGAGGGCCTTTTCCCTGTCAAGAAGTGCGGGAGGGCTGACGGCCTCTGCCGCAGCACCCTTGCCGATCATTTCCTTCAGCGTATCGGAGAATTTTTCTGGGTCGAAGGGTTTGCTTATATATTGGTATATCCCGTGCTTCATGCACTCTTCCTTTACTCCCAGAACAACATCCGCTGTCATTGCGACTATCGGAATATCCTTTGAGATCTCCCTGATCGCTGATGCAGCCTCATAGCCGTTCATTACGGGCATGTGGAGATCCATCAGTATCAGGTCGATCTTATCTTTGTTCTCTTTGAAGGACTCTACTCCCTCTTTTCCGTTCTCAGCGATTATCACGGTAAATCCGGCATCTTCCATCAGGGACCTTGCGATCATCTGGTTTGTCGTGTTGTCCTCCACAAGGAGTACAGTATGAGAGTTTCCTTCTGTCGGAGCAGATCTCTCTTCAACGCCCTCAGTATCCGTATCATCCCCAACCACCTTGTTTGCCACGAAAGCCCTTTCCTTGAAAATATCAAGGATACCGTTGAAGAGTATCGACGGTATCACAGGCTTTCCTATTCCCAGGTCGATCCCGTTTGCGTCAAGGGCGTCAAAGAGGTCCTCCCTCATTGACGGCAGCAGCATAATTATGCGCGGCATTTTCGTTATCCTGTTCCCCTGGCGCAGCGTTTCCACAAAGCTGAACCCTTTTTTTTCCGGCGTATCGTAGTCGAGGATAAATAGGTCAAAGGGGCTTGAGTAGGGCTTATTCGCTGTCTCAAGCATTATCCCGGCACTCTCTTCCGAGGTGGTCAGTTCGCAGTGCATCCCGAGGGAGCGAAGGTAACTGTCGATAATGTTCATGTTGGAACCCGTTTTCTCAAGCACCAGAGTCTTGATGTTCCTGAAGTAGAAGGCGGACATCTCACGGGTGTGCAGCTCCTCTTTCTCCCGGTCGACCTTGAGGCTGATATTCGCAAGGAAGGTCGAACCCACTCCCTCCGTGCTGTATATCTTTATATCTCCGTTCATGCTTTCGACCAGGTTTTTGACGATCGAAAGACCCAGCCCCGTCCCTCCAAAGCGTCTGTTGATTGTCGCATCCGCCTGTGAAAAGGGAGTAAAGAGGTTGCTCATCTGTTCTTCCGACATTCCTATGCCTGTATCAGTAATGGAAAACATAAGGTGACAATCATCTTTGTCCCTGGCCGTAAGCTTGATCTCGAATGATATCTTTCCCTCTTCGGTAAATTTCGCGGCATTATTGATGAGATTGATCAGTATCTGTTCAATACGCTTGGGATCACCGTAAAACCATGTCGGGATCCTGGGATCCTTTGATAGTTCAAAGCCTATCCCACGCTCGTCTATCTTGTACGAAACTATGTCCACAACGCTCTTCAGCAGATCGTCCATGTTGAAGGAGATGTTCTCGATCTCCATTTTGCCTGCCTCGATCTTCGAATAGTCCAGTATGTCGTTGATTATGCTCAGCATATTGTTGGAGGCCTGAATTATCTTTTCTATATACATCTTTTTTGTAAGGGAAGTCTCGGATTTCTTCATCAGATATGCGATACCGGTGATGGCGTTCAGCGGGGTCCTTATCTCATGCGACATCCTGGCCATGAAGCTTGACTTCACGTTGTTCGCTGACTCCGCTTCCTGCTTTGCAAGCTCAAGGTCTGCCTGGATCTTTTTGCGTTTTTCGATCTCTTTTTTCAGCCTGAGTATCCAGTAGAGTGAGACCGCCCATATTGCAATAACAAATAATGACGCCCAGAAGAGCTTTCTTAATATGGGTCCGTAATCGACACCGCTTTCAACACTTATCCATTTGTCGTTGATCGCTATCCTCTGTTCCTGAGTTATGGTCTCAAGCCCCTTGTTTATTATCGAGACCAGCTCAGGCCAGTCTTTCCTTACAGCCATGAAAAGCGGCTGGCTCTTTTCCGATTCAAAGGCGATAAATTTTAAGTTCGTAAGCCCGGTAGAATTTATCAGGTAATGGGTCGTAGCAAGATTTCCGAGGAAAGCCGTTTCAGTTCCGTTTGCAACAGAAGTCAGCGCTGCTTCGACAGAGTCATAGAGGCTGAGGTTGATATTGGGGTAGAGCTGCAGATAGCTGTGGTGAGAGCTAAATTTCTGGACAGCAACAGTCTTTCCGGACAGATCCTCGATGCCCTTTATCTCAGTATTTGAATTCCTTATAACGATGACCCTTTTGAAATGATAATAGGGCTCAGAAAAGAGAAAAGAAACCTCACGTTCCGGAGTCTTCCCAATAGCGGGCAGTACGTCAATATCTCTATGCAGTGCCTTATTGTAGGCCTCTGTCCAGGAAAGTCCCTTAACCACTGTCATTTTGATGCCCGTGACTCTTGAAAGCAGGTCTATGTAATCGGCAGTTATGCCTTTGTATTCCCCGTCTGTGTCAATAAATTCAAAGGGCACAAACTTTGGGTCCGCGCCCAACCGTATCTCCGGATGGATCTTGATAAAAGCCTTCTCTTCAGGGGTAAGTGTTATTACAGGAGCAGCCGCAGCCGTACAGGAAAAGGCCACGATGAAAACAAGCACGAAGATACAAAAAATTTTTCTCATTTTCTGATCCTCTTTAAGCGTCATATTTTATTGATATATCGTGTATTTCTTCTGACCTCTCCATGAAAGTGTCAACGATATCGGGATCGAAATGCTCTCCCCTCTCTTTAATTATATAGCTGACCACCTCAGGGAAGGGCCATGCCTCCTTATATACTCGCTTCGTCATGAGAGCATCGTAAACATCTATTATCGCCATCAGCCTGCCGGGAAGCGGAATATTTTCTCCTGCGAGGCCGAGGGGATAGCCTGTCCCATTGTATTTCTCGTGATGTGCTCCGATTATATCAAGTGCGATCTTTACAAAGTAGGGAAGCTCTTCTTCTTTGCAATTTTGTTCTTTCTTCAACGCTTCAGTTCCAAAATCAACATGCTTCTTCATGATCTCAAATTCTTCCGGCGTCAGTTTGCCCGGCTTCAACAGGATATTGTCCGAGATCCCCACCTTGCCTATGTCGTGCAAAGGGGTGGTTCTGATAAGTTCAAATATATAGCCGTCAGTAAGGATATCTTTATATTTGTCGTTTGACCTTAAGCTCTCGCAGAGGGTCTTCATGATCATCTGTGTCCTTGTGGTGTGCCTGAAGGATTCAATGTCCCTGATCTCAAGCAGGCCGACCAGGGCGCGGATCGTTATGTCCGTCGCAGCTTCAGCCTCTTTTGTCCTCTCCTCTACCAGCATATCCAGTTCTTTATTGTCTCTTTCGACCACTTTTTGTGCTTGCTTCAATTTGGCATGGATCTCTATCCTTGCCCTCAGGGATTC
>JAAYHA010000084.1 GCA_012727545.1 Synergistaceae bacterium
GAGGACCTTGCCGAGTATATGGCAGAACTCGGGATCAAGGTGAGGTATATCCACTCTGAGCTGGACACATTTGAACGTGCCGAACTGCTTCGGGATCTGCGTCTTGGAGTATTTGCCGTTCTTGTGGGAGTCAACCTCCTTCGGGAAGGTATAGACCTGCCTGAAGTCTCCCTTGTGGCGATCCTTGACGCGGACAGAGAGGGATACCTGAGGTCGCACCGTTCGCTGATACAGATGATAGGCAGGGCGGCAAGGAACCGGGCGGGGAAGGTCATTCTTTACGCTGACAGGATAACGGACAGCATAGACACAGCGATGAAAGAGACTGAAAGAAGAAGGATCCGTCAGATATCTTATAACGAAGAACACGGTATAATACCTCAGACGATATTGAAGGCCGTAAAGGACCTTCTGCCCGCTGAACTTCTCGAAGATGGAGGATATGCAGGCAAGAGGGCCGCTTCACCGCTTAGGGGCGCAGAAAGTGCGCCGGACATACATGAACTTGAAAGAAGGATGTGGGCCGCGGTAGAAAAGCTCGATTTCGAGACTGCCGCAGAGTTAAGGGACGATATACAGAGACTGAAAGGCGATGCGAAAATTGGAACAGAGCATAAAAATTACAGGGGCAAGACAGCACAATTTAAAAAACATAAACGCAGAAATTCCTAAAAACCAGCTTGTGGTGGTGACAGGACCATCCGGTTCAGGGAAGTCTTCGCTGGCTTTCGACACTATCTATGCCGAGGGGCAGAGACGCTATGTTGAATCACTGTCGTCCTATGCCAGGCAGTTTTTGGGAATGTCAGACAAGCCGGATGTGGATGATATAAGCGGGCTCTCTCCGGCCATATCGATAGAACAGAAGGGCGCCGGTCACAATCCCCGCTCAACTGTCGGGACAGTTACAGAGATCTATGACTATTTAAGGCTCCTGTTCGGAAGAGCAGGTACTCCTCACTGCCCAAGCTGCGGCAAAGAGGTCCGTCGTTACAGCGTTGACGAGATAGTGGACAAGATATACAGGGACTATGACGGCAAACCGATAGAAATACTCTCCCCGCTTATCAAAGGCAAAAAGGGAGAATACAAGAACCTTCTGCTGAAGCTCCGGCAGCAGGGCTACCTCAAAGCCAGGGTCGACGGGACTGTCCTCTGGCTTGAGGAAGATATAGAACTGGATAAGAAGAAAAAACACACCATCGAGTGCGTCATCGACAGGCTGAGGGTGAAGGAAGAGAACCGTCAGAGGCTTTCCGAAGCTGTAGAGATGGCGATGAAACTGTCGGAAGGATTTGTTCTTCTTGTCTCGGAGGGCATGGATGATCTGGAACTTACGGAAAAATACATCTGCCCTGACTGCGAGATAAGCCTTCCCGAAATTGAGCCGAGGTTATTTTCCTTCAACAACCCGTACGGTGCATGTCCGGACTGTTCGGGCCTCGGAGTCCATCTCCACTTTTCTGAAGAGCTTGCCGTCAATCCCGACTATCCAATCGGGGAGGGCGGGTTTATACCCTGGAAGAGCATGAAGTACATGATACAGAAGGCTGAGCTCATGGCTGCCCGTCACAAAAACTGGGACCTCTCCAAACCATTTAAGGACCTTCCGGAAGATGCGAAACAGGCGCTCCTCTATGGTACTGATGAAGTTATTCCGATGATATTCAGCGATAAAAACGGAGACTGGGAATACAACGGCCATTACCCCGGACTGCTCCCCTGGCTTGAGAAACGCCTCGGCGAGACCGAGTCTGACAACTATCGTGAGGAACTCCTGCGATACCGTTCAGAAGATATCTGTCAGACCTGTAACGGAGCCAGGCTCAAGCCGGAAGTGCTTGCTGTCACCCTTGGCGGATACAACATAGCTCAGCTTACAGAAATGCCGATCGAAGACCTTATCAAGGTCCTTGACACGATGCAGCTGGGCGCAAGGGAGCAGAAGATCGTCGGGCAGGCGTTGACGGAAGTCCGCAAAAGGCTTGCCTTCCTTAACAACGTAGGTGCGGGATATCTGAGCCTTTCAAGGCGTGCCGACACGCTGAGCGGCGGGGAAAGCCAGAGGATAAGGCTTGCCACGCAGATCGGATCTCAGCTCACCGGAGTTCTGTATGTTCTGGACGAACCCACGATAGGACTTCATCCCAGGGACACGAACAGGCTGCTCGACACTCTCAAGGGTATAAGGGATATAGGCAATACTGTCATAGTAGTCGAACATGACAGGGAAACAATGATGGCAGCTGATTACATTCTGGAGCTTGGCCCTGAGGCGGGAGAAAACGGCGGGAACCTTATCGCATCCGGAAGCGCTGCCGACATCATAAGCGGAGATACCCCGACAGCCCTCTACCTAAGAGGCGAAGCCGATGGCACTTACAGGCCAAAACCAAAGAGGCGGAAGGCTAAGGGAAAGATAAGGGTAACGGGATGCCGTGAGAACAACCTTAAAAATATCGACATTGATGTACCGCTTGGAGTTCTCGCTTCACTGAGCGGCGTCTCGGGCTCCGGAAAAAGTACTTTCCTTTACGAGATACTTTATAAGGGCCTTAAGGGAAAGTTTGACAGGGAATACCGGGACCGCGCAGGTAAATTTGACAGCATTACCGGATACGAATCACTGCGGAACGTTGTCCTTGTTGACCAGAGCCCCATAGGAAGGACGCCGCGCTCGAACCCCGCAACGTACACGGGCGTTTTTACCCCGATAAGGGAGTTTTTTGCGCAGCTTCCCGAATCAAAGCTCAGGGGATACCAGCCGGGACGTTTCAGCTTCAACGTAAAGGGCGGTCGCTGTGAGTCATGTAAAGGAGACGGAGAACTAAAGGTATCCATGCTCTTTCTGCAGGATGTCTATGTCAAATGTGATGTCTGCAAAGGAACGAGGTACAACAGGGAGACGCTTGAAGTTAAGTATAAGGGGCTCTCCATCGCTGATGTGCTTGAGCTGACGGTCGACGAAGCAGTGGAGCATTTTAAAGATATTCCGAGGATAGTGAACAAACTCAAGGTGATCCAGGAAGCAGGACTGGGATATATAAGGCTGGGACAGCCTGCGCCTACTCTGAGCGGGGGAGAGGCCCAGAGGGTAAAGCTTGCCACTGAACTGAGCAAGAAATTCAGGGGCAGCACCCTTTATCTTCTCGATGAGCCAACTACAGGTCTGCATTACAACGATGTCAAAAAGCTGCTCAAGCTGCTGCACAAGCTGGTCGACCACGGAAGCTCCGTGCTCGTCATTGAGCACAACCTCGACGTCCTTGCATCGGCTGATCACATAATGGATCTTGGCCCGGAAGGCGGACGCAGGGGGGGGAACCTTATCGCAAAGGGAACACCTGAAGAGATAGCCGCATCGGACGGTCCGACAGGAAAGTATCTTGCTATATTTTTCAACGACACGACCGCTTTGCAATTGGGGCATCTCGGAGCCCTGGTTTAGCAACACTCGAAGTCCTGCGCTTCGACGTATGACCAATACGCCTTAGCTTGAACTTCTTCGAGTTGCGTCACCATCATCTCCGATCTGCCCCAATTACAGAGAGACATGATGGGAAGAAGCGTCTTTATCGCCCGTAATATCCGAAAATTACGGGAGTCGATAGGGAATCAATTGGGAGTGATTGGCAAGGTCTAAGATACACCAACAGATTTGCAACTGATTTGCTATTGATTTGCAATTGATTGCCAACATGATCCCGCGGCAAGTTATTTGCCGCACTTAGACAA
>JAAYHA010000085.1 GCA_012727545.1 Synergistaceae bacterium
ATGCCAGGTCGAGATAGGCGCGGCAGGCGCAATGGGAGCCGGAGCCGTGGTCGAGGCCGCCGGAGGATCTGCACGGCAGGCAGCCGATGCCGGAGCCATCATGTTCCAGAACGCGATGGGGCTGGTCTGCGACCTTGTGCAGGCGATAGTAGAGATCCCATGCCACACAAGGAACGGTTCATTCGCATCCCAGGCATTTATCTGCGCGGATATGATACTCGGAGGATATTACAATGCGGTTCATATCGATGACACAGTGGACGCAGTCTACTCTTCGGGAAAAATGCTCCCCCTGGAGCTCCGCTGCACATCACTGGGCGGCATGGCAGTCACGCCAAGCGCCCTTTCCATGCAAAGAAAGAGATAAGCGCACTAAAAAACGGGGTTGTATGATTTCTCACGCAGCCCCGTAAATTTTTTACATCCTGTTTCTCCATCGGTGGTTCCTGAAGTAATCTTTAGCAAAATCTTTTGTGCCCTGCGGGACCAGCGGTGGCTTTTCCTCGTCTATCCTGTAGTTTCTGTAATAGATCATAAGGTCGCAGCTCACAAGAAGTGCGTTGAAGGTATAGGGGAAGATAAGGAAGCTGCCGTCGTTTCTGAGCATCACCCTGGTTATCCCGGCGACATATCCGACAAAGACTATCGCAAGAAAGAAGAGGCTCTTGCCCTTTCTCGTCCTGCTCGTCCATGATTTATAGATCGAAGCCGGCCAGGCTGCCGCAAAGCAGATCAGCATTATCGATTCAAGCGCACTGTCCCAGAACATGCTGATCTCTCCCTGTCTGCTATATTATGGTTCTCTGAGCAGGGTGAGCAATATCTGGAAGCAGTTCCCAGACAAGCTCCCTCTTCTCTTTAACATTTTCAAGCGCTTCCATTGAAACCGTCCATATCTCGCTGGGATTCGCGTTCTCAACAAGTTTTTCACCGAATTTCCCAAGTTCTTCGGCCAGTTCCGCCGCCTCGTCTTCCCTCTCTGTTGTGAAGACAAGCCAGCTTACGCTGTCCTGTTCCTGTGTATCCCTGTCCACGTAGCCGGGGATCATCATCCGCCTCAGGGTGTTTAGCCAGAGATGGAATTTTGCCACAGAGGCAAGATCCTTTTCGATCTCCTTTTCAGGGAAGATGAAGAGGAACCTGTCCGTGTTGATAACCTTCATCCGGTCGTTTGGATGGCCCCCGAAATCCCTGTACTGCATGAAATCGTAATGACAGAGGTAGAGCAGGTCGATGTTCAGCCTGCCGGGCTCCATTGAGTTCTCTTCACACCACGAACTCAGCCTTTCCGGGGTCACGAGGTCTGTCCTTCTGCCCTCAATAAGGGCAGGCTTGAACTCCTCATTTATCTTTTTGTATAGAGGAGAATCTGTATAGCTCCATTCCGGCGTTCCTTTTCTGAAAGAGAAAAGTTCCTCTCCCTTTAGGTCAGGATAGAAATCCAGGTCCTGACCGGCATGATAGACTTTGATGCCCCACCTCTGAAGGTGCGCATTGTCCAGAAGCAACCGGAGCTTTGTCCTCTTCACGCTTCTGGCGGGATCAGTCGGTTTTGCTCCGGGCAGGCCTTCCAGAAAAAGTTCGTCCCTTGCTCTTTCAAAATCGGTCTTTCCTCTCTCTGTCAGGCTGTATATCCCGTCGAAAAGTTCCAGTGACCCTGAGCTGACAAGCTCATCAAGCCCCGAGGCATCCTCTCCCGCAAGTTCGAGCAGTTCGGCTGTCCAGCAAGGGTTCTGTTCGTCAAACATCGTTAATATTATCTCTGACATGAGTATCTCCCCCTAAACATTGATGTGCGGCATGAACCCTTTAATTACGGCTGTAAGAGAGAGCAAAGATATTATCAGCCAAAGGGTCACAGCCATAAATAAAGGCTTCAAACCGATCTTTTTTAATTTATCCCTGCTCAGGCCCGCTCCTATCAGAAAGAGTGTGCCTGTCATGAGGTGTTTCCCTGCAAGAGCACCAAAGCTCCAAAAGGCTTCAAGCGCGGGAAAAAGCGATCTTGCCGCAGCTGCAGCCAAAAATCCTATCAAAAACCACTGGAACGGAGCCTTGCTTTCAGACTTGTTAAGCTTTGCCCCTCCAAAAGCAAGAGGCAGTATCCACAGAGCCCGCGTCAGCTTGACGGTCGTTCCTATAGCCAGCGCCTCTGCCCCGTATATCGCCGCAGCTCCTACTACGCTGCTCGTGTCATGTATCGCAAGGGCAGCCCAGAAGCCGAATTGTTCCTGTGAAAGTTCAAAGAGACGGCCTACTGCAGGGAAGATCAGAAGGCCTGCTCCGTTGAGCAGGAATACTACCGCCATGGCCACTCCTGTATCCGACTGCGACGCACCTATGGATGGAGACATTGCCGCGATGGCGCTTCCCCCGCAAACAG
>JAAYHA010000086.1 GCA_012727545.1 Synergistaceae bacterium
AAATATCCGCCGCCACCATCATGGGCTGTCTGTAGACATAGCGAGTAAGTCCTGATGCCTGATCGGCAAGGCTGTGCAGCTGACCACTTGAGCTTGAACTGACGCGGCAGTATATTCCTACCTTCTTCGTATTGTAGTCCCATTTCAACGGTCTATTTATTTCCTTTACATCTTTTGGCATGACGCTTACCTCATACACGATATATTATCAATTAATACGGCTGTATGGCCTTGCTATTGTCCAGGTTATTAGTGATATAAAAGTCATTCACACGCTTTTGTAAACGATAAACTAGGAAAGTAATCCATCTGCTCGGTTTTTTTGTTTGCCCAAAATCAAATTCTGCGTATGATCGAGACGCTGATTCTGCAAAATACATCCCATCTACAGACTTCTTCATCACAGATGTAAGCATTTCGTTGAATTCGGATGACTTCATCGCATTTGGATATAAAGACAGAACATCGAGTACTCTTAGGATTCCGTATTTAACTGCAGGATACTTAAGCTTTACAAAATCGCTGCCAATACCAAACCCGTAGGGCCTCCACGGTTCACTTCTCCTTCGCCAATGTGTCAGTAGCAGATCGATCGCACCGTTAAGCCGTGGATCATTTTTGAATTTGTCGTATTGTCCCAGTAGCATAAGGATATTTAAGTTATCCATCGGGCATGATTCTGTATCTTGAAGTTTTTTCCCAGTAGCCCGGTTAATAGCACAGTGCCATCCGCCATCTAGTCGTTGAGTTTCAAAAACCTTATCAATAAACTTTTGGATGTGAGGATCATCGGCGTAGCCCATTTTCGATAGCGACGCTAAAATGATCGTTGGGACACAAAAATAGCTTGATTTCGTTCCATCCTGTACAACGAATGTACCATCGCCATTTTGTAGTTCCCAAAGGAGGTTGACTTCCTCTTGGATATGAATATCCTCAACATTAAGCCCTATGTCAGAGAGAAAGAACAAATCCCAGAAAGCATTTCCCGTACTTGTATAACTGACCTTGCCGGTTTTCAATGCTGAAATCCCTACATTAGAGTCCTTAACACGGCTGATTATTGTTTTAATGCTTGGATCGGTAAGTATAACTGTTGGATCAGGCTTATGATTGAATAATTGAGTCTCTACAGCAAAATTAAGCCATTCATTCTCTTCGGTCATCCATTCGAGCACTTTGTTATCCATAGATATACCCCCTACAAACTGATTAAGTTAAATGTTATCAATTAATGCGGCCATATGGCCTTGCTATTATCCTGGTTTAGAGTGATATATGTAATACCGATAACAACCAGGAGGCAAGGATATGGATATAAATTCTTACGAAACATTCAAAGTCGTTGAAACCATGCGGGAATACGGAGCACCTTACAGCGCCCTCTCCGTAGCCACGGGGTTGCCGGAGAGTAAACTGAAAGCATATTGCCGGAGAGAAGATATCGGTGTCTGCTGGATATCGGTCTATTTGAGCATCATCCGGCGGGAGGACACGGGCAGAGTGTTTACCTTGGAAGCTCTGCTCGAAGAGGATACGATGCGGTTCTGCCGCGAAAGGAATAGTGCCTTTTGGCGGGATGCAGAAAAGGTCGGCTGCATTCCGGGAATGGCAGAGGCAATCATGGAGCCTTATGAAAATCGGACAGGACCCATCACCTGTGTTTTCGACCTGCGGCGCTACGGAGCCGACAGAGAGCGGTTTTTGCACCGAGTGGCAGAGATTTACGGAAAATAGCCCAATCAACTGCCTTGGAACCATATTATCACCGACTGTGGAGAAAAAGATAGTGAAGAAATGTAAATAACAGATCTTCCTTTGAATACTTTGCTTCCGCGAATTTGAATACCCGTGAATACCCCCAAGGACGAAACATAAAATTGTGTCACAGATATAGCCCCAACTCGTCATGATAACACTGTGATTTTGATGAAAAGTCACAGTGTTTTTTATTCCCTACAGGATCAATCCTGATCAGCAAATGACGATCCCCTCATCGGTTGCCGGTGAGGGGATCACTGGCGGG
>JAAYHA010000087.1 GCA_012727545.1 Synergistaceae bacterium
CCTACAAGGATAATAAGAAGACCGGAGGCTGTTGAATCAAGCGTGCCTCCGTGTCCGACTTTTGTTTTTCTGCCAAGTTTATTGCGCACCAGCTCAACACATTTTGTGCTGCGCATATCCGTCGGTTTATTTAAGAGCAGCAGTCCTGTTTTCAATATATTTTTCCGCCTCTGCCTTTACAGATTCGAGTGCCTCCTGAAAATTGCCTTCGATCTTTGCTCCTGCTGCCTGGATATGACCTCCGCCGGCAAATACAGATGCTATATCCCTGGCAACGAATGGCGCCTTTGTCCTGATGCTGACCTTGTTTTCACCGTTCACTCCGGTCATGAACAACGCAACTTTTACACCCGTGATCCTGAGCAGCATGTTAACGACTCCGTCTACAGCGCTTGAGTCTGCTCCGGCTTCTTCAAAATCTTCCTTCTTCAGCCAGAAGAGAGCTCCCCTGCCGTTGGAAAACATCTCTGTTCTCGTAAAGGCAAGACCCCAGAGTTTAAGGATCGAGGGCGTCATGTTTTCATTAACATATTCATCTATTACAGCGGGCTTTACTCCCGCTTCAAGGAGCTTTGCTGCACATAGATGGCTCCTTGCCGTGGTAGTTCCGAACCTGAAATTACCGTTGTCTGTGGAGAGTCCTGTGTAGAGGCAAATAGCCTCCCTCTCCTCTATCCCCCAGCCTCCTTCAATAAGGAGCTCTGTGATCAGCTCTGCAGATGCTGAAGCTTCCGGGTCGACAAGGTTCAGCTTACAGTAAAGATGGTTGTCACCATGGTGATCGATATTTATGCTGTCTGCAATTGAGAGCACCTCTTTGAGGCCGGGCATGCTCCTCGCCGCCGTACTGGTGTCAACGCAGATCAGCAGAGCATTTCTGATATCTTCTTCCAATATCTCTGTGCAGCACTCGAAATCACGGTAATAGGGAAGGAACCAGTATCTTTCGGGGATAGGGTCTCTGCCCATGACCCTGACATCCTTATCAAGCCTTTTTCCCAGTGAATAGAGTGCAAGACCGCATCCCATTGTATCCCCGTCCGGATTTTCATGACAAAGGATGACCCATTTTTTGCTTGAATCAAACTTCTCTATGATCTCTCTCAGAACTGCCATGTCCATTGTCAGTTTTCTCCCGAAGACCGTTTTTCTGCATCCATTGCAGCTACCTTGTCAAGCAGTTCCTCCATGGCTCTCGCTTTGGCTTCCGAGTCATCGAAGACGAAGTGCAGTTCAGGTATGGTGCGCAGATGCATATCTTTCCCCAGCATAGACCTTATCTGTCCTGCAGTGGAGTCAAGAGCCTTCTGTATCTCATCCTTGCGGTCCGTGTCTATAAGTGTATAAAAGACCTTTGCGAAGCTGAGGTCTTTCGATGTACTCACCTTTGTAAGGATCGCATCCCTTACGGTATCTTTCTTTATCCGGACCTGAAGTATCTCAGAAATTGCCCTTAAAAATTCTTTATTTATTCGGTCGATCCTATAAGTCACCATAGGCAAAAACCTCCCAAGTGAAACGTACTATCTCAAAATCACCCTCAGCTTCCCTTCTTGCCATGAAGCTCTCCAGGTTTCTGAGCCTTTCTTCAAGCTCAGAGGGAGAAGAACCGGCTGCGGCAAAACCCAGCACTGCATCCTGCCATTTGTCTGCAGGCCCAAGGTCTGACGAAGAGAGGCTGAAACGGTTTCGCACTCCGTCCAGTATTGACCGGACAACGTGCCTTCGTTCTTTAAGGCTTCCCGCGTAAGGGAGCCTTAAAGAACACTCGGCGACTCCTATCCAGAAAGCCATTTTCTGCTCCTTAATCCAGAGTCTTCTTTTCCTTTACGATCTCATAGGCTTCGATCACATCGCCTACGCGGAAATCCTGGAACTTTTCAAAGCTGAGACCGCATTCGTTGCCTGAGCGGATCTCCCTTACGTCATCCTTGAAATGCTTGAGGCTGGAAAGCTCTCCGTTCCAGAAGACGACTCCGTCACGGATAAGGCGCACCTTGGCGTTTCTTCTCAAAAGGCCTTCCATGACTCTGCACCCGGCTATGTTGCCGATCTTGGGCACTCTGAAAATTTCCCTTATCTCCGCCGTTCCAAGCGTATTTTCACGAAGCTCGGGGGCGAGCATACCCTCCATGGCCGCATGGACATCGTCAAGCATGTCATATATGACCTGATAGAGTCTTATCTGGACACCTTCAGCTTCGGAGATCTTTTTTGCGTTGCTGTCAGGCCTGACGTTGAAGCCCACGATGATGGCGTTGGAAGCCGATGCAAGCATGACATCGGATTCAGATATCCTTCCGACTCCCTCATGCACTATGTTTACTGTTACAGCATCCGTGTTCATCTTCATAAGTGAGGAGTGGAAGGCCTCGAGGGAACCCTGGACATCCGTCTTGAGGACTATGCGAAGCTGCGGAACTTCTTCCGTCTGCATCTTCTCATATAGTTCCTCAAGGGTCAGCCTCTTAGACTTGCTCTGGTCCATCTCCCTGCGCTCGAACTCGTAGTGCGACATGATATCGCGTGCCTCACG
>JAAYHA010000088.1 GCA_012727545.1 Synergistaceae bacterium
AGCTTTACCACTGTCGGGAAAGTAGCTCCTCCGAACCCGACAATTCCGGCCTCCCTGATCCTTTTAAGGTACTCTTTGGGATCAGCTTCGGCATAATTGTCTATTGGAGCCCATGAGGGGTCTTTTTCATAAAGACCATCGTTTTCAACTATTACGCAGTTTTCGTAGATACCGGCCGATGTCAACCTCAACCCGATTTCTTTTACTGTCCCCGAGACGCTTGATAGGATCGGTGCCGAAACGAAGGCTTCGGTATCGCCCAGTTTCTGTCCAACAAGCACCCTGTCCCCCTTTTTTACTACCGGTTGGCAGGGAGCGCCTAGGTTTTGGGCCATCGGAAAGACCAGCTCACCTTTTGGCAGGTATTCCTCAATTTTTTTGTACGCAGTCTTCTCTTTTTTCTGAGGGGGGTGTATCCCTCCCCAGAATGACGGAAGTTTCATATAGCTTTCCTCCTCTATATGCATAAGGCAAAAACTTATATCCAAAGCATCAAAAGCGCCGTTTCTCGGCGCCATGTAAGATTCTATCATTTAAATGAAAAAATAAAAGGTACACCTAAACAAATGTCCGGTTCATAAAAATACCGGTATCACAGCTGAATATTCTGTTTATTACGGCAAGACAGTGAAAAAATCATTAGGAGTGTCTTTAATTGAACGCCCGGCACCTGTCATTTCTCTATTCCCTGCGGCTTCACCCCTGCCATCATGAGCCCGAGGGTCTCCGCGTCGGTACTGCGGGGATCGTCGATGACCCCTACTATCGAGCCGCTGTAGATAACAGCCAGCCTGTCTGAGATAGACATAAGTTCCTGCAGGTCTTTGGATATGAGCAGTATGGCTACTCCGTTGTCCCTTGCCTCCATGAGCCTCTGATGGACAAATTCAGCTGCCCCTACATCAAGTCCCCATGTCGGCTGCATTGCTATTATGACCTTTGTGCCGTCGGAAATTTCTCGGGACAGCATCAGTTTTTGCAGGTTGCCTCCTGACAGTATCCTTACAGGCGCATGCATCGAAGGAGCAAGCACGTCATATTTTTTTACTCTCTCTGTGGCAAATTTTGCAATGTATTTCCAGTCCATAAAGTATTTCTTTATCTCCACCGGAGGTTCCCAGTAATTTTTTAGAGGCATGTTCTCTTCAAGGTTCATGTTGGGGATCAGGCCTACTCCCTTCCTGTCGGCAGGGATGTAACTGACGCCGGAATTTATGAAGTTCCTCGTGCAGGATCCAGTAATATCCTTGCCTCCTATCACGATGACCCCGTTCTCCGGGGCACGAAGTCCGGCAAGGACTTCGCAGAGTTCTTCCTGACCGTTGCCGTCAACTCCGGCTATTCCCAGTATCTCTCCGGAGCGTAAAGAAAGGGTCAGATCTGTCAGGGCCTGGATATTTCGGTCATTCTTTACGCAGATGCCCCTGCATTCAAGAAAGGTCTCTCCCGGTTCGGGCCGGTCCTCTGAAATGACTATTCCTTCAAGCTGATGCCCGACCATCATTTCAGCGATCTCCTCTTTGGAGATCCCTTTTGCAGGTACGGTCCCGACCTTTACACCTTTTCTGAGGATCGTTAGTCTGTCGGATACCTCCATGATCTCTTCTATCTTATGTGAGATAAGGACTATGCCATGTCCGTTGCTGACCATGTTTTTAACTGTGCGGAAAAGCTCTCTTGTCTCCTGAGGGGTGAGGACTGAGGTTGGTTCGTCGAGGATGAGGACTTTCGTCCCCCTGTATAGCATCTTAAGTATTTCGACCCTCTGCTGCTCGCCGATGGAGAGCTGCCATATCTTTGCTTCCGGATCGACCTTAAGTCCGTACTTCTCTGAGAGGCTGCGGATCTTTTCGATGATCTTGTTTTTATTCAGGTTAAGAGGCTCGTCTCTGAGTCCAAGGACCATGTTTTCCCAGACAGTGAATACAGGAACGAGCATAAAGTGCTGGTGGACCATGCCTATTCCATTTTCTATAGCCAGGCGTGGGTTGGAAAGAATGACCGGCTTTCCGTCAATTTCTATAGTCCCTGCGTCAGGCAGGTATATTCCTGCTAGGCAGTTCATAAGAGTTGTTTTGCCTGCGCCGTTTTCGCCAAGGATACTGTGGACTTCACCACTGAACAGCTCAAAATCTACATCCCTGTTTGCATATGAGCCATAGAAGATCTTATCGATGTTCTTCATTCTTACCAGCGGGTAATTTTTATCGTCCATCACTTTGCCCCCGATTTGTATGTATAACATGCCCTGTTGATTCTAGCAACTCGACCCTAAAAATGCAAAATATCAAGACGCCTGACAAAAAACGGTATACAATATCATCTGTCAGTCCGGTTGCCCTGAAAAACAATATCCGGACCGGAATTTAATTAGAAAAGAGACTCCGGCTTATGCGCAAAAATATTATGATGAGCTATACTTTGGCCTTGATAGTTATCTTTATATGGAGCGTGACATTTGTCTCAACAAAGATACTCCTCGTTGATCTGTTGCCTACGGAGATACTTTTTTACAGATATGTGATAGCTTATCTGCTTTTCTTTGCCGCAAGCCCGAAGATAAACTGGCCGCTGAGTTTCCGTGATGAGGCTAAATTTGCTCTCGCAGGCTTTCTGGGTGTTACCCTCTATTTCCTCTGTGAGAATTTTGCCCTTTCTTACAGCACAGCATCAAACGTTTCTCTGCTTGTAGCGACGGCTCCGATGTTGACCGGACTGGTCTCTCATTTCATGACAAAGAATGAAAGGATAACGGTAAATTTTATATATGGTTGCGTTTTCGGATTGGCGGGTGTTTTCTTCATTGTATTTAACGGTCATTTTGTACTTAAACTAAATCCTGTTGGCGATATCCTGGCTATAATGGCAGCTCTCTCTTTTGCCTTCTACTCAATAATCATCAGGGACTTGAACAGGGCAGTATACTCAGCAGTCGTGATAACAAGGAAAACCTTTTTTTATTCGCTTCTCTCTCTCTTCCCGTTGCTCTTCACCCCTCTTTTTGAATGGG
>JAAYHA010000089.1 GCA_012727545.1 Synergistaceae bacterium
TCTTAGCTACTGATGATTCATAGCACTTACTGCCTTCTGCCACTTCCTGGAGCTGTTTTGGGTCAAACACTTACTCCGCCTCCTTATGAAACATTTCGTGACCGTTTTACACAGATCACCTGCACACTTGATTGGGGTTGTAAAAAATCACACCGTACTATTATCAGCCACGTTTAAGAAAATTGCAACATTTGACAGGTCATTTCAGACATATTGATCAAATCGGATTATTTGTAGATTATGGAAGCTTTTTTGTGAGTTTACGTAAAATACCTTGAAGCTTGCCTTCACGTGAAGTGTTTCACCTTCTTTTAGGCACTAAAAAACACTTTACGCCTTGATAAAAAAAATAGGGTCACGAAATGTCAGAATAATCTTTCTTGTTTGAAAATTATTATTTGGTCTTATTTGCAATATTTTTAGTTTGCATTTTTGGCATCTTATCCTATCCTTGATGTTGCTGTATCATTATTGTGCAATACAAATGCAATAGTCCAAGAAAGGCGGGTATAACGATGCAGAAAGCGATAAAAATCACAGAAAATATTTACTGGATAGGCGGCAACGACCGTGAAACCGACCTCTTTGAAGGTCTCTGGACTCTTCCGCAGGGAGTATCTTACAATGCTTATCTTATCAATGACGACAAAACGGCGATCGTAGACACTATCAAAAGCGGCAACCTTTCCGACTATATAGAAAGGCTGACATCAGTCCTTCCTGCAGGCAGGACGATAGATTACCTGATCGTAAACCATATGGAACCCGACCACTCCGGTTCTATCAGGATGCTTCGCCACCTCTACCCTGAAATGAAGATCATAGGAAATAAAAAGACCGTGGAAATGATCGATGCTTTCTACAACATCACTGAAAATATCATCGAGGTCAAAGAGGGTGACGTCCTTGACCTGGGTCACCATAAGGTGACTTTTGCGATGATACCGATGGTACACTGGCCCGAAAGCATGGTAACCTACGATACGACAGAAAAAGTTCTATTTTCAACCGACGCTTTCGGTGGATTCAGCGCACTTGAGGGAGGAATATTCGATGACGAGCTTGACATGGTACATTATGAATATGAGATCCTCCGATACTTCGCGAATATTGTAGGCCGTTATTCATCTCCGACTCAAAAAGCCATTACGAAGGTAAGAGCTCTCCAGCCAAGAATTATCTGCCCGGCACATGGGCCGATACACAGGACAAACCCGAACCACATAGTAGACCTCTATGACAAATGGAGCAGGCATGACACTGATGAAGGAGTAGTGGTAGTATACGGCTCAATGTATGGAAACACCAAGTTCATGACTGACGCAATAGCCCGCTCGATTTCTGAGGCCGGCATCAAGGACGTATTCGTCCACGATGTCTCAAGGGACAACCTTTCATTCATGATAGCTGACATATGGAGGTATAAGGGGTTGGTCCTTGGTAGCTGCACATACAATACTGAACTATATCCCCCAATGGCGACCCTTTGCAGGTCCCTTTCAAACAAAATGATGAAAAACAGGATCCTGGGCATATGCGGCTCCTACAGCTGGAGCAAGGGCGCCCTGGCAGAGCTGCAGCTTTTTGCTGAACAGAGTGGAGACTGGACACTCATCCAGCCTTCGGTCGAAGTAAAATCCTGCCCTACAGAGGAAAATCTTGATCAGTGCAGACTGCTTGGAAGGAATGTGGCGGAAGCTGTAAAAAAGCACTTCAAATAAACAGCTGATTATATATGGCAAGATAAAAGCGGCCCCCTGAAACCTTAGTTGTCAGGGGGCCGCTTCTGTGTCTGAAACTACCGGTCTATCTCGTTGATCTCAATATCCGGGATATACTGCTTAAAAATTCTCTTGAGATCATCCACCTGATCTCGCTCAAAAAGCACTTTCCACCCTAAGCTGTCCCTCTCCAGAAATACCATGGTCCCTACCCTTTTGTGCATCAAAGTGACAAATTGTATTTCTTCCCATTTCATCACTTCTCTGTGGTGGGTTATCCAGGTGTGCGTCTCCTTTACCATCCCTATCGGGGATAAATATACAAGTTTCTGATACTTGAGCGCAAAGAAACTTGCAAATCCCAGAATGATGTTAGGCAGAGCTTTATCTGTAATACCCAGAGAATAATATCTCCAGAGAGTGCCTCCTATAAGATAGACGCCTATTGCCGCAAAGGTCGCGGTCTTATAGTTGCTGGTGGTCCTTCCTGATCTTGAGACCAGGATATTTTCAAGTTCCGGCAGTTTTTCCTGCAATTTAAACTGCTCTTATCTTGCTAAACCAGATCTGCAGGACGCGTCTTTCCGCCCTTAACGGGTTCTCCGTCCTTACCGCGCCAGAATATGCCTATGCCCATGTAGGTCATAGCAATTGCCACAAGCGGGTTGAGGTAGTTTAGGAACGCATAAGGAGCATACTCAAGTGTCGGTACGCCAAGGACTGTCGTGTGGTATGCACCGCATGTGTTCCACGGAATAAGAACTGAAAGCAGTGTACCGGCATCTTCAAGCGAACGTGAAAGCATCCTCGGGTGAAGTCCCTTATCGTCAAATGCAAGCTTGAACATACGTCCGGGCATTGCTATCGAGAGATACTGGTCACCAAGGAA
>JAAYHA010000090.1 GCA_012727545.1 Synergistaceae bacterium
ATATCGGGCATAAGGGCCGCTGTTAAGGCGAAAATAAGGAACATCAAGCTCAACACCGTGCTCATAAGGGGTTTTAATGACAAAGAAATTGCCGATTTGATAGCTTTCGCGAAAAGGGAGAAAGTTCTCCTTAGGCTGATAGAATTTATGCCTCTTGAAGATGATGTATGGAACGAAGAAGCGTTTATCAGCGGGGAAGAGATACTTAAGATGCTTCCTGAGGGTGATTCATGGAAGGCCGAAAGGCCTGATTCCGAACAAGCCGGTCCTGCAAAATATTACAGAAATGAGAAGACAGGTGACTCGATAGGAATAATAACCGCTGTTTCAAACCATTTCTGTAAATACTGCAACCGACTTAGAGTCTCAGCCACAGGAAAACTGAGAACATGTCTATTTGCCCCGGATGAGATCCCGATGAGGCCTCTGATACTGAATGGAGACAGCGATGGACTTAAAGCATTGATACTGGACAGCATAAAAAACAAACCGAGATGCTGGAGCGATATCCGGGCTGGACACCAGCACATGTCCGGAATAGGGGGATAAAAATGGCAGATTACACACACTTTGACAGTGACGGCAGACCTGTACTGGTAGATGTCAGCAAAAAAAATATAACTTCACGTACTGCCTGGGCAGAAGGATGGATAGACCTTCCGGATGTGATATACGAAAAAGTATCCGCAGGCAGCTTAAAAAAGGGAGATCCTTTCCTTATTGCAGAACTTGCCGGGATCATGGGGGCGAAGAAAACTCCGGAGCTTATCCCGTTGTGCCATACGATAAGGCTTGACAACGTAGTGGTCAAATGTGATCTGGCTGAAGGAACTAAATCTGTCAGGATCAGTTGCGAAGCTACAGCAAATGAAGTGACAGGTGTTGAGATGGAAGCTTTGACAGGTGTTTCTGCCGCTGCTCTCTGTTTCTATGACATGTGCAAAGGGTTGGACAAGGGCATGGTTATCAGAGACATCAGGCTTATCAGGAAGACAGGCGGCAAAAGCGGAGAATGGAACGCTGAAGGAGTGTACAAGGTATGAGGATTCTTAGATTGTATGCACCATCGCTTATAGGGGATCACACGCTTTGTTATGTTCACGCCAATTCATCCGGCGACAGTTGCGTGAATGAGGTGCCGATAGAAATTACATGTGCGTCTGCAGGGACAGATTTAACCTCAGAATACCACTCAGATAAAATGACAATAGTACTTCCTCCCGACTCACTGCCATCCGAAGGTGATTTTGTTTCTGTCGATAATGGCGATATTCTGCTCAGATGGAACATTGAGGGTAATAATTTTAAAGTTTGTACTCCAGGTTTTCTGAGCGTTTCATCCAGGGTCAGCAGATGGAAAACTATCAGGGCTGCCATTCTGACTGTCAGTGATAAAGGAAGCAGGGGGGACAGGATAGACACGGCAGGTCCTGAATTAGAAAGATTAATAGCTGCCCAGGGTGCTGTGGTTGAAGATAAAAAAATAGTTCCCGATGAAAAGGATGAAATTGCCGGGGCAGTAAGATCTTGGTGTGAAGAGGGATATAACCTGGTGCTGACGACTGGCGGAACGGGACTTTCGCCGAGGGATGTTACACCTGAGGCTCTTTTAGGCGTTGCAGATAAAATAGTGCCGGGTTTTGGCGAGATGATGCGCATGAAGACTCTTGAATTTACAGAAAGAGCTTTTCTTACCAGAAGTGTTGCAGTGATCTGCAATAAAACACTTGTGATCGCTTTTCCCGGAAGCCAGAGGGGAGCAAGACAGTGTTTCGAGGCGATAGTGCCAGCTCTTCGGCATGGAATTGAAACTCTGGCAGGATGGGACAGCGAATGCGGGGGGCACTCACACCGGCATTAAGTCAGTATCAGAATAATTTAATTAGAATTGTAAAAAATCAAAAGGAATTTCAGATACATTGTTCAGGAGGGGGTAGGGTATATGCATGATCCTTGCATCACAGGCAAGATCAAAAGATGTGTGATAATAACAGGGATGTCCGGCGGAGGAAAATCATCCGCTCTCAACGTGTTCGAGGATCAGGGGTTTTATGTTATTGACAACCTCCCTCCGACCCTTCTCCCACAGCTTCTTGATGTTCTTGAAGGACACCAGTCCGCTGCAAACCACGGAGTTGCCGCGGTCGTAGATGTTAGAGGAGAAGAGCTGCTCAACGATCTTGAGAAAGTGGTCTCCAGACTTCGGGAAAAGGTGGAAAAGCTCGAGATCCTTTTTGTTGATGCGACTGATGAGACTTTGGTGAGAAGATTTGAAACGACAAGAAGAAGGCATCCGCTCTCTCAGAACAAAACGATACTTGGCGGCCTAGCACTGGAAAGAAAGTTGCTTGCACCGATCAGAAAGAATGCCGACATAGTGATTGACACATCAGGGATGAAATCAAACGAGTTCAGGACAAAACTGCTTGAGATCATGGGAATGTCTTCAGACAAAACCTCTGTGATACTAAGCTCTTTCGGTTTCAAATACGGTATTCCCCAGGACTCTGATTATGTTCTTGATGTACGTTTCCTGCCAAATCCTAACTACATTGAAGACCTTCATGCCCTTTCCGGCAAAGATTATGCGGTGCAAAAGTATCTTTCAGGATTTGAAAATCTGGATACCTTCATTGAAAAGGCTGAAAACCTGCTTGATTTTGTGTCATCGGTTTATAACAGCACAGGAAAACAGCAGATCCACATTGCCATAGGATGCACAGGGGGCAGGCACAGGTCAGTTGCAGTCTCCGAAATGCTTGCGGTCCACCTCAAAAAGAGAGGGAATAATGTGATCCTCGACCACAGGGATATTGATAAGGGGAACTTGTTGTGAGCTTCTTTTCAGCCACACTGATAATAATGGTGATCGCTGCTTCAGCTCTCTCATTTTATGTGCTGTCTGGAAGAAGCAAGCATCAGAACAAAACAGCTTCCGGGCGCCATGGGATCATGACAAACGCTGTTGAATACAGGCTTTCACTGGGTCCAAGAATAGTAACGATAGGCGGGGGCACGGGCCTCTCAACGCTGCTGGCCGGCCTTAAAGGCTTTTCCCGAAATATCACTGCGGTCGTCGCCGTAACGGATGAGGGGGGGAGCTCCGGCCGTCTCAGGCAGGAGTGGGGAATGCTCCCTCCGGGTGACATAAGAAACTGTATAGTAGCTTTGGCAGAAAATGACAGTTCTTTGAACAGGTTGCTTAACTTCAGGTTCGACAGGGGAGAGCTTAAAGGACATAATTTGGGAAACCTGATCCTTTTGGCTACGACCGAAATGATGGGGGATTTTCAGCGTGCAGTTGAAGAACTTAATAAAATGCTTGCTATAAGAGGTCAGGTACTGCCCGTAACAACAGAAAACGTAATGCTTAAGGGTGAAACAAAGGATGGTCGGATCGTAAAAGGGGAACTTGAAGTTTCCGACAACGGCAGAAATCTTGCAAAACTCTGGATAGAACCATGCAATGCGCCTCCTCTTGAAGGAGTTAAAAAGGCACTGAGCTCAGCTGATATTATTGTGCTCGGACCGGGAAGCCTCTTTACAAGCGTACTTCCAAACCTCTTGCTCAAAGAGATATCAGACCTTCTGAAAGATTCCGCTGTTCCCATAGTATATGTTGCCAACCTTGTAACACAGCCCAAAGAGACCGAGGGCATGAACATCCTTGCACATGTGGATTGGGTGGCAAGTGTCCTTGGCACTGTACCGGACTATCTTCTTGCAAATCAGGCGCCGATACCGGAAGAATTTTTAAACAGGTACAGCAAAATAGGAGCAGAACCCCTATATCTTTCGAACGAAGAGGAAAAATATCTGGAATCCCTTGGCACGACAGTTATATACGGAGATTTTGTCACTATCAAGAACGGAGCTTACCTCAGACATAACGCACAGAGCCTTTCTGAAGCAATAATCAGGCTGGCACGGGAAAACAGGGAGATAAAGGATTTTTAGGCATGGAACATTTAAGCTACAAAATATGGGATGAATGGTCTTCATTCCCGATCATCCCTCCTGTAGAAGATGAAATCGCGGGTATTCTGGATGGATCGCACAGCAGGAGAGCCGGAAGCGAATATGAGTTTACGTCGGGAAGGATATTTGCCTTAAGAAGACTATTGAAGCTGTGGGCAGATTCAGAATACCAGAACGTTGAGACGATCAGGATAATATACGGTGAACAGCAGAAGAGCAGGCTTAGCTTCTCTCTCAACGCGGAACTTGCCGAAAAGATATTTGACAGGATATCAACATCTTCCCGTAAAAAAAGAAACTGGAACTGGGTCAGGGGTATGTGGGGCAGCTGCGGTTCTCTTTATGTCCCTAAAACAGGCTACCACCTTGTCCTCCGGCCTCCGATAAGAAACGGAAGTGCTGAGAGGCTTCAGAGTATACTTAAATCAGCGGGTTTCAGTATAGGGATAAGAAAAAAAAGCCAGATGCGGGAGCTTATGCTTAGAGACCAACAGCAGATAGTGACCTTCCTTTCAAGGATGGGTTTTGTAAAGACAGTACTTGCTCTTGAAGAGACGGCAATATACAGATCAATGAGAAGCCACGCCAATAAGCTTGTAAACTGTGATTCTGCCAATATCAACAAAACACTTGAAGCGGCGGAAAGACAGATGAAATTGATAAGAGAAATGGAGGAGGCAGGCATTCTGGAAGAACTTCCCGATGAACTCAGGGAACTTGTAATTGCCAGAAAAAAAAATCCGAGCATTTCTTTAAAGGAACTTGGACAAAATCTACCGAGACCGATTAGCAAAAGTACGGTAGAATATAGGTGGAGGAAATGTGAAAATATACTGCATAAGCTGTTGAAGGGGGATGGTGCCCATGTATTTGGGAAAGGCAGACGTTAACACCTATGATAAAGGGGCGGGCAGGGAGTATCTTGTTTCAAACGGCCGCGGAGGATATGGATTCTCGACGGTCATTGGAGCAAACACAAGAAGAGAGCACGGGCTCCTTGTGGTCCGCCCGGAGGGAGAAACACAGCACTCTGTGCTGGTAAGCAAGATCGAAGAGACGATTTTCCACGAAAAGAAAAAGTACCAGCTTTCCACAAACCGATACAAAGACCTGGTCTATCCGGACGGGTACAGATACCTTCAGGAATATCAAGGTAACCCATTTCCAAGCATGCTGTTCGTAATACACAGTATCCTCCTCAAAAAATCAATTTTCATGCCTCAGGGAAAAGCATGTACGATCGTCAAGTACGAACTTCTGGCTGCGCCGGATAAAATTCGTATTGACCTTCGCCCGCTGTTTGCACATAGGATCAATTCTGAAGTATGCCCGGAACCCCGCAAGGGAGAATTTGACCTTGTTTCGAGCGAAAACTCCACTATCGGAGTCGAAGGCAAGGGGCATAAAAGCTATTTCAAAGCAACCTCAGGCACATGGGCTGCAAAGCCCCTGTGGTACGAAAACCTGATATACGAGCAGGACGACATTCCTGAAACTCCGTCAGTCGATCATCTCTGGTCGCCCGGCTATGTGAGCAATGACATTGCTGAGGGGGATGTCCTCTATGTGATCCTCTCCGACGAACCGATAACGATGACTATAGAAGATATACTCTCTGTTGAAAAAGAGTGCTCAGAAAGATTTGAAAACATACTTGAACAGGCGAATCTTCCTGCCCTCAGCAGTGCTGAGCAGGACATGATCGCCGCTTCATATCACCTTATAGATGATAGGGACGATCCGGTTTCTCCCGTTTACACCGGCTATCCCTCAGTTGAGTTTAAGGCAAGGGACACCTTTGTATCTCTGCCGGGACTTACCCTTGCTACAGGAAGGGAAAAGATCGCTGAGAGAGCGCTCCGTATCTGGACAGATATATGTAAAGAAAACGACTGGGTAATGCCTGAGCGCATCGCTCCCGACAAAAGATGCGTATTTGAAGCAGCGGACAACGGCCTATGGTTCGTATACGCCGCTGATAAATACACGAAGCACGTCGGGATCAGAAATGAAGATTCCGACATCAGGGATGCTGCGAGAAAGATAACAGACAGGTACATAACAGATATCAAAAACCTTGACCTTACCTGCGAGAAAAATATGCTGCTCAAGGTTGACTCAGACGATCCCCTGAGGCACTGGATGGACGCTGTCGCTGCAGGAGAGACTGTAGTTCACAGAAGAGGGTACCTCGTAGAAGTTAACGCACTGTGGTACAACGCGCTGAAGGTCTCTGAGAAATTTGCAGAGGCAGACAACGACATTCCTGCAAAAGAAAAATACGCAGAAATGGCTGAAAAATGTGCAGAGTCTTTCCGTGAGATATTCTGGAACAATGAAAAAAAATGTCTCTATGACTGGGTCGATCCGTCAGCTACAGCAAAAGACACCGCAATCCGTCCAAATCAGATATTGGCGGCTTCCCTCTCTTACAGCCCCATTACAGACGACATGGCCAAAGGCGTAATAAGGATCTGCTGGGACGAACTCTACACGACTTACGGCCTTCGCACGCTTGATCCGAGGCAGGATAAATTTAAGGGCAGATCAGAAGGAAGGCTCGACCAGAGGATGAAGGCCCGCTTCCGCGGCATGGCATGGCCATGGCTTCTTGGGGAGTTCATTTCGGCATTCCTTAAATATAACCCGACAAGAACAGACCTGGGGTGGATCTTTATGCGTCCATTCAACTCACACCTCAGGCACAGATGCCTTGGAGGCATTGCCGAGTGTTTTGACGGAATGATGCCGTACAAACCTCATGGAGATGTTCTCAGTGCTATGGCCCTGGGAGAACTTTTGAGAGTTTTGCACGAAAATCTACAATTTGATGAGTAAAACGGATTAAATCTGTTTGACTTTAAAGCTATAAGGTAGCACAATGAATTGAGAGCAAAAATTAATCTATGCTCTAATATTCACAAGTATTTGTGATAAAAATTTTAGGGGGCAATATTCATGGCAAAGTACAAGGTTGCAATCAACGGTTTTGGACGAATTGGGCGTCTCTCGCTCCGTTCCTTCTTCATGAACGGAAAGGACAATCTCTTTGAGGTCGTAGCAGTTAACAATCGTACCCCGCCGGCATCCCTTGCATATGTCCTGAAATATGACTCAGTGTTCCGTCGCTTCCCCGGTGAAGTTTCCGTTGAAGGAGACTGTCTCATCGTAAACGGGCATAAGATCAAGGCAGTGGCAGAGCCGGATCCGGCAAAGCTTCCCTGGAAAGAACTTGGTGTAGACCTCGTTATCGAAAGCACCGGCCGTTTTACTGATGCAAATGCTGCAAAGGCACACATTACGGCGGGAGCAAAAAAAGTAATAATTTCTGCACCTGCTAAAAACCAGGATGCCACGATAGTCATGGGAGTTAACGAGGGAGTCTATGATCCGGCAAAGCATAACATCATCTCAAATGCTTCCTGCACAACGAACTGCCTTGCCCCTGTCTGCAAAGTGCTTCAGGAGAAATTCGGCATAGTCGAGGGACTCATGAACACCATTCACTCTTATACAAACAATCAGGTAACACTCGATTCTCCGCACAAGACTCCTTCCAGAGGCAGAGCAGCGGCGCTTTCGATCATCCCGACTACGACAGGCGCTGCAAAGGCGATCTCAGAAGTCATGCCGGAACTGAAAGGCAAACTTAACGGATTTGCCCTTCGTGTACCGACTCCGGACGTCTCAGTAGTAGACCTTACAGTTACTCTTGAAAAGGCCGTTACAGCAGATTCTGTCAACGCGGCCATGAAGGAGTATGCGGAAGGTTCCCTTAATGGCATCCTTGGCTATGAACCGGAAGACCTGGTTTCAATGGACTTTGTCGGTGACCCGCGCTCCTCTATCTTTGCTCCCAGACACACACTGGTCATGGGCGACAAAATGGTCAAAGTTCTTTCCTGGTATGACAATGAATGGGCTTACAGCAACAGGGTAATAGATCTGGCAGACTATATTTTCTCTAAGGGAGTTTAAACTCCATGAAGCTGAAAACTTTTTTGCCCGGTGACATCACCGGAAAAAAGGTTTTGGTCAGGGTAGATTTCAATGTCCCCCTTGATGGCGCTAAGGTCGCTGATACTACTAGGATATGTGCGCATCTTCCGACCCTCAGGGCTCTCAAGGCAGCCGGGGCAAAGGTGGCGCTTATTTCGCACCTTGGCAGACCCAAGGGCAAGGCAGACCCAAAGTACTCGCTTGAGCCTGTTGGCGAAGAGCTTGCAAAGATAACCGGTTGGGATGTACGTTTTGTTCCGGAATGCATCGGTCCTGATGTCCAAAAGGCGTCTGCAGAGTGGGGTAACGAAGTTCTTCTTCTCGAGAACGTCAGGTTCCACCCTGAAGAAGAGAAAAATGACATGGAATTTGCAAAAAAACTGGCAGAGAACTTTGACATCTTTGTCATGGATGCATTCAGCGCGGCCCACAGGGCACATTCTTCTACCAGAGCAGTTGCTGAGATCCTCCCGTCATTTGCCGGCCTTCTGATAGTTAAGGAAACAGAGATGCTGGGAGCAGTCCGTGATGATCCCAAAAAACCATTTGTTCTCATACTTGGCGGTGCGAAGGTTTCAGATAAGATCGCCGTAGTTGAAAACATGATGAAAAAAGTTGACACGATCCTGATAGGCGGAGGAATGGCATTTACCTTTTTCAAAGCGAAGGGTTTGGAGATCGGCAAGTCGCTCTGTGAGACAGATAAGATTGAATTTGCATCCCAAATGCTTGATCAGGCAGAAAAACTGGGAGTAAGAATGCTGTTGCCTCTTGACATCCTGGCAGCAGACGAATTTAAGGCAGATTCTCCCTATTCTCTGGTTGCTCCGGAAGCGATACCATCTGACAAAATGGGTCTCGATGTAGGGCCTGAAACTATCAAAACATTTACAGATGTAATAACCTCTTCAAAGACCATACTCTGGAACGGGCCTATGGGAGTATTCGAGATGCCGGCCTTCTCAAAAGGAACGGAGGCAGTCGCTCAGGCTCTCGTAAAGGCAACAGAAATGGGTTCTTTCACCGTAGTTGGGGGAGGGGATTCCGCAGCTGCGATAGCTCAGTTTGGATATGAAGACAAAGTCTCTCATGTTTCTACAGGCGGCGGAGCAAGCCTTGAGTTTTTTGAAGGTAAAATACTGCCCGGAATAGAACCGTACGATGTAACTGAGTAAAAAATATATAAGCGGTTCCGGAAAAGCAAAGACACCGGAACCGCTTTTTTATTTAATTTAAGGAGGATCAGAAAAGATGCGCAGAAGATTTATTGCAGGAAACTGGAAGATGTTCAATGGACCGTCAGCTACCTCTGAGTTCATGTCAGCCTTTGTGCCTAAGCTGGCCTCGTCTGAAGATATCGCCTCAAACATAAATAAGGGAATGATGGAGGTAGCTGTCTTTGCTCCCTTTGTATCCCTTGATGCAGCAACGAAGGGAAAAGAAGGTTCGCCGCTGATCGTTGGTGCACAGAATATGCATTGGGAAAAAAGCGGGGCCTTTACCGGTGAAGTTTCAGCCCCGATGCTAAAGGAACTTGGCTGTACCCACGTGATCATAGGACACAGTGAAAGACGCCATATCTTTCGGGAAACAAGTGAAGACCTTCACAAGAAGCTGTTGGCGGCCCTGGAAGAGAATCTTACCCCCGTTTTCTGTGTGGGAGAACTGTTGGAGGAACGTGAATCCGGCAGTACTTTTGATGTAATCAGAAAGCAGCTCATGGCAGGCCTTAAGGTAATGGATGGCAGCGATGTTGCCGACAAGATCATTGTTGCTTATGAGCCGGTATGGGCAATTGGGACAGGCAAGACAGCAAGCAGCGAAGATGCGCAGGAAGTATGCGCTTTCATCAGAAAATTGCTTGCCGATACATTCGGCGAGGGTGTCGCAGAAAAAACTATAATATTATACGGCGGAAGCGTAAAACCGGAAAACACAGCATCAATACTTTCAATGAAAGATATTGACGGCGTGCTTGTCGGCGGAGCTTCGTTGAAACCCGACAGCTTTTTGGGGATAGCAAAAGCGGCTGTCCAATAAATAATTGACGGATCAAAATTACTTCTGCATATAATAGGCAAATAAAGACCAATTAATTTATAGTTCATCTATTAGTTGCAATATGCTAAAAATATAAGGATAAAAATTGGGCGGAGACATGAATCGAGCTTTTTTCAGTCTCCGGCCTTTTTATTTAAAGAAAGCAAAAAAAGAAGCCCCTCCAGGATCGACGGAGAGGGGGCTGACTTATCTAAACAGGTATATTTATACCTCCGAAAAAAACTTAAAAAAGAAGTGAAGCTGAAAATACGCCGATAAAAATATTTAAGGATGATTATCGGACTATCGTTCATTGTAAAAATTACAACAAAAGAAAGAGAGAGAGAATTCAATGTTATAAATTTATAAGACAATAACCAGAAATATAAATTATTTTAAAGTAACATAAGATATATTATAGGACATTATAAAATTTAAATTATATATACTTCATTTTTTCGGGAATGACTCCGCGCACACCACCGTTTGGAGATTCGGTGTCTCCTGAATATCTCGGGATAAGATGAACGTGCACATGCATAACAGACTGTCCTGAAATTTTTCCGCAGTTGACCCCTATATTGTAGCCTTCCGGCGAGTAAATCTGATCAAGCATGGGCTTAGCCTCGTCAATAAGATCAAAGATAGCTTCACGTTCTTCCTTCGTAATATCAAAGAAGCTTTCAACGTGTCTTTTGGTCACGAACAACATATGACCTTTATTGACGGGCGTTTTGTCAAAGATGGCATAGACCAGTTCGTTATCCAGTATATAGTCGTTGATCTCGCAGAATATACATTTCATCTTCTTTGTTTCCTTTGTTATTCGTCCTGATCCTGGAATTTCAGTGCGGGAGCGTCTCCCCATAGAGAATCAAGTCTGTAGTAGTCACGGCCTTCCCTGCTGAGTATGTTCACCACTAAGTGACCTGCGTCCATGAGGCACCAGCGGCTGCTTCCTTCCCCCTCAACTTTGTGCGGAAGCTTCATTTCATCCAGCATCTCGCTTGCTGTATCAAGCAGCGTCTTTGCGTGGAGGTCAGAACGTGCTATTGCGACTATGAATGCCTCAGTGAAGCCGGAAACTTCGCTCAGATTGTGTACTGTGACTTCCAGTGCGTGTTTTTCTATCAGGGCATCTACAATAGGCTTGTAAGGTTCGTAGAACTCTTCGATCGTCTTTGATGATGTCATCATATAAATATCCACCTCGCCTTCTTTGAATTATTATCTTTTTAAAGTAACTTAGATTTTGTAAAGACTATTGTGAGCTTATCTCTATCAGTTTGTCAATGCGACTGATCAGTTGCTTACTATCATGTCCAATAATAATTGATGGATAAAATGCCTGATTGTTTGCCCTCACCAGGTTGTTAGGTATGCCAAGTATCTTGCCAAGCGTTTGGGCAGTTTTTTTAACTCCTGATTTGGCATTTATCGGGTATACAACGTTGCTGCTTCTATAGTCGAAATGCTTTGCATTTGCCGACATGATTACATCTATACCTATCTTTTGAAGTTTTGATGATACTTCCGCACTCAAACCGGACTTCCCTGTCCCATTCAGTACAGCAATTGATTCGGGCATAGACCGGATAAGGCCCAGCAGCTCTTCGTTGGATATACCAGGTTCACTTTTTTTATCCTGGGCTTTTTCGGTACCCATTACTTCTCCGTTTACTTTTGTCTCTTCGGCTGCCGAGGAATATGACAGAGAAAGTCCTGCAAAATTACTGGTGTTTTTGTTCTCTGTGATATCTCCTGAGATGAGCATTTCGATCGGTGTGTTCAAAAATTCATTGGCTGCCTTAGTGTCACCCACCCAATAACTCAGGTTATTGACAATGGCAGCCTGTCCATGAAGGGTGGAAAAGAATATTCGTTCCCTTCCAAGCTCGTTCTGAGCGAACCCGGCAAGCTGGATCGAGAGAGCGGGAGACATATCAGTCTTAAAAAGTTTCATCATCTGTGCTGTAAGTTCAGGTATCTTGACCAGGATCCTTGGGTCATAGACTTTCTTCAGGAGAGCTTTGATAAATTGCTGCTGCCTGTGTACCCTTCCGATGTCTCCAAGTGCATCCATTCTGAAACGGACATAGTGCAGAGCGGTCTTGCCATCCATTACCTGGAGTCCGGGCTGTATGTTGATGTCAAGTTTTCCTGCCCTGTCAACATACCGCATCCTTTTCTGGACGTCTATCTCTACCCCGCCCAGTATATCTACTACCGCAGGAAAACTTACATAGTCGATTATTACATAATATAGTATCGGCTGTCCGAGATATTTTTCAACAGTGGCCTTAAGCAGATCAGGGCCTCCGTAAGCGAACGCGTGGTTAAGCTTCTGTACACCGTGTCCGGGTATCTGTACACGTGTATCTCTTGGGAGGGACAGTATTCTCATGTTTTTATCGTCTATGTCTATAGTTGCGAATAATATAGTGTCAGACCTTCTGGAGCCCTCCACATCATCCTCACCCATTATTAGTATGTTGAACCTCCCCTGCTCTTTCAGGGCCGCATACTGCGCACTGCCGCTGTCGATCGAGCTCTCAATGGTACCAAGGATGTCCTCTGATTTTGTGTGAAGTATCGTATAGACTTTCAGACCGGCACCTGCAGCAATTCCCAATATTGCCAGAAGCACGATCATGATTATAGATTTAGAAAGTTTCAAAGGCCCTTACCTCCATGCGAGTATCAAATATCTTTGTAAAGAGAATACTTCCTGATAAAATGTTCAACTGAGGGAGGAACAAGAAATCTGATGCTTCTCTCTTTTCTTACCCTTTCCCTGAGTCCTGTACTTGATATTGCCAGTAGCGGTATTTCAAGTGGAATTATTGCAGACCTCAACTCTTCGGGCAATTCTTCCATTTTAGTATGAGTGTATCCGTGCCTGCTAACTGCAACAAATTTACAGAGACTCATTATCTCTTCCGGGTTTTTCCAGGAAACTATATCCAATACGGCATCGAGTCCTGTTATAAAATAAAATTCTGTGTCAAAGTATTCAGGCATTGACTTGAGCTGCCTAAGAGTGTCGATAGTATAGCTTTTGTCAGCCTTGTCTATTTCTATTCTTGAAACAGAAAAGTATGGACAGTCAACTGTAGCTAAAACAGTCATCATGAATCTTTTGTATGCCGAAGATACCCTCTCCCCTGCCTTATGGGGTGGGTGGCCTGTCGGCACAAAAATAACTTCGGAAAGACCGAATGCTGCGTGAGCTTCGTCTGCAGCTCTGAGATGTCCGTAATGTATCGGGTCGAAGGTGCCGCCCATTATACCTATTCTTCTCTGACAGCTGTTTGTCATTTTTTATGCCTCTTTTTTCTTATTGGTTTAGGTCCGGATCTGTTTTTGTGGAAGCATCATCTTCATCAGGTCCTTCGGTTCCCTCGAAATCAGAAGGATAATAATCAGGATAGAAAATGAAATCCTTGGGTCCTATAGTTATCTGATCTCCCTCTTTTGCTCCTGCGGCTTCAAGAAGATCCTCAACTTTATACTTTCTCATAAGCATTGTAAATCTTGCAGCGTTTTCATCCTGGCTCAGGTCGTAACGTTCGACAGCTTTCTCAAGACGATGGTGAAGTACCCGGTATCCTCCTCCGTGGAGTGAGACGATCTGGATCTTGTTTCTTGACCTGACAGGTGTCTGAATATCTTCTGCATTGTCAAGAGCATAGAGCCTTACCTCGCTCCTGGGTCTAGGATTCTTTTCAGTAAAGTCTATTATATGTTTTACCAGTTCAGGTATACCTTCTTCAGTCAGAGCGCTCACAGCACAAAAACTGACCCCGATCGAAGCAAAATGTTCGGACAGCCTCACAAGAAGATCTTCATTCTTTTCCAGTTCATCAAGCTTGTTTGCAACTACAAAATATGGACGTGTATCAAGGTCCGGATCATAAGATCTCATCTCATTGCGTACAGTGTCAAGCTCTTCTGTCAGTTTATCAAATTCCTGGCACTCAAGGCTCAAAACGTGGATAAGCAGCCTGCTGCGAGCTATGTGCCTGAGAAACTGTATTCCGAGTCCTTTATTCATGTGCGCTCCCTCGATAAGTCCTGGGATGTCTGCTATTACGATCCTTTCGTACCCTGTTGTAAGAACCCCCAGGTTCGGGGAAAGGGTGGTAAATGGATAATTTGCGATCTTGGGCTGAGCGTTCGAAATAGCGGCCAGGATGCTTGATTTGCCTACGTTGGGAAGCCCTACGAGCCCCACGTCTGCAATAAGCCTGAGTTCAAGCCTTATTTCAGCTTCTTCTCCGAGATCACCGTTCTCACAAAACCTTGGGGCTTTTCTGGCGGAACTGGAAAAATAGCGGTTTCCTCTTCCCCCCCTGCCTCCCCTTGCTGCAAGAAAACGGTCTCCCGGTTCGACCAGGTCAGCAAGACCTTCGTTTGTCATGGCGTCGTATACGATAGTACCACAAGGTACTAAAACAACAGTGTCTTCACCTATTGCTCCGTTTCTTGCGCTTCCCTTGCCATGTGTTCCGTTGTTTCCTTTTATATTTCTCTGATATTCCAGATCAGCAAGCGTCTGAAGGTTGGTGGTGGCTTCGAAAATAATGCTTCCGCCTCTGCCTCCGTTGCCGCCGTCCGGTCCTCCGTTAGGTCTGCACCTTTCACGGAGGAAACTCATACAGCCGTTTCCTCCTCTGCCTGCCTTAACGGAAAGACGCATTGAATCAATAAATTTCATAATGTTACCCCGTCCCTAAAATACTATAAACGGGGGCCTTATATATAGGCCCCCGGAATCAAACTCAGACTTATTGTTGTTTAGAGCGTTTCAGGCTCAACAGTTACAAATTTGCGATCTGCTCTGGTCAGGAAACGAACCTTACCTGTCGCAAGAGCGAAAAGTGTATAGTCGCGTCCAATTCCTACGTTCTGCCCGGGGTGGAATTTGGTGCCGCGCTGACGCACTATTATCGTTCCTGCGTTAACGAATTGACCGTCACTGCGTTTTACGCCGAGATATTTGGGCTGACTGTCCCGGCCGTTAGTGCTGCTTCCTTGACCTTTTTTATGTGCCATGACTTATAGAATACCTCCTCTTTAGGGTGTTGCTCTAGCCTTTGATACCGTCGAACTCGACAAGAGTATACTGCTGACGGTGTCCGCGGAATTTGCGGTAGTTTTTCTTTCTGCGGTACTTGAAGACGATGACCTTGTCATCTTTGCCGTGCTCAAGGATCTTAGCTGTTACGACCGCTCCGTCAATATAAGGAGTGCCGATCACGGGTCCGTCATCCTTACCGAGAAGGATCACCTTGTCAAAAGATACCTGCTCGCCTTCTTCTGCGTGGATCTTTTCAAGGCGCAGTTTGTCTCCTGCTGATACTCTGTACTGCTTACCACCTGTTTCGATAACTGCATACATTCTAAATTTTCCTCCCTCCGCTGCGTGTCAGGCAGCCTTATGGCTTTTATGGCCTGCACCAAGCGCATTCTACAACCTGCGTATTATAGTTAAAATTTTAGGTTTAGTCAATAAGAGCTGTCCCATCCGGTCATTCCGATGCCGCACCGTTCTGGCTTGTATTCAGCAGGGACCTTGCATGCTCCAGCGCTTCATAGGAATTATCATCGCCTGCAAGCATCCTTGCAATTTCTTTTTCACGATCTTCATCCATTATCATGAGGATTGAGGTATCTTCTCCATCTCTCTTTACAAGGAAATGCTGATCTGCCATGGAGGCTATTGCGGCCTCGTGTGTAATGAGGATGGTCCTGCATCGTTTGGAAAGCTCTCTCAGTTTGTGTCCTGCCAACAATGCTGTTCTGCCTCCAAGACCTGCTTCTACCTCGTCAAATACAAGCGTCCCGGGAAGCCGGTCATCTCCCAGTGAGAGCTGGAGTGCGATAAGTATCCTGCTGAGTTCTCCCCCTGAAGCTGTTTTGCCCACCGGCAGCGGAGATTGGTCCGGCATGCTTAGTTTGAAAGAGACAGCTTCTGCGCCGTTTGAACGAAGTTTGACTTGTTCCTCTATATCTATGGAAAAGTGAGCCTGCTCCATGGCTAGGTCCCTGAGGTGGCTGTTCACTCTCAAAGCAAGCTCAGCAGCCGCGTTTTTTCTTAATTTGCGAAGCTCTATCGCGAGGTTTTTTGTCTTTTTTTTCTTTTCCGCTGCGGCATTTTCGAGTTCATCAAGTTCTACATGGCTTTCTTTCAGCCATGCCATCTCCTCTTTTGCTTTATTTGAGTATTCGATGAGCTGTCTGCAATTTACCAGATCAAGTGAACGCTTAAGTTTTCTGAGCATGCCGATCTTTTTTTCAAGGCGTTCTTTTGCTTCTTCTATGCTTCCTTCAGCAGAAAGATCGTGCAGCTCTTTTTGAAGCATCCTGGCTACTGACTGGCATGAAATGAGCATGTTTTCGATGCTCTCTTTCCAGATTTCTCTCTTTGAAGGAGATGATTCGTATATATCCCTGCATACTGATTCAAGTTCTTCTATTAGTCCACCGCAGGCGGTACCGCCAGATAATCTTTCGTTAATTTCAGCAAGGGCCGCTTTTTTTGTCTCCTTTGTATCCAGTTCTTTAAGTTCCGCTTCCCATTTTTTTTCGCTTTCTTCGTCTATTTCAAGCGCTTTTATCATTTGCAGAACGGTTTCCGCGCCTTGGTAAAGTTCTTCTGTCTCTTCCCGTCTTTTTTTCAGTCCGACGATTTTGCGCTCAGTGGCTATGGTTTCGCAGAATGTTTTCTCAAGCTCTTTTTTTACCTGGTCCAGAAGGTCTCCCCCGCAGGAATCTACAAGGTCCAGCTGTATTGCAGGATCAATAAGTCCAAGCTGAGCAAACTGGCTCTGGATGACAAGTTCCTTCTCCATTGCCGAAGAGAGCAGGTTAAGTGATACGGGGTTGTTTTGGATCATGCTTCTGCCCCTGCCGTTACGGCTGAACTGACGTCTGACGATAAGAGTGCCGTCCTGGGGCTGGTATTCCTGATCAAGACCGGGGATACGGTCGGCAGAGAGAGTCATCAGAACGTCAGCGGAGTCTTCAAGTGCATGTATGTAGTTTGTATGGGCACGTTTTCCGGAGATGAATTCCATTGCCCGAACGAGGCTGCTCTTGCCCGAGCCGCTTTCTCCTGTTATTACAATGAAGTCACCTTTTAGCGATAATTCGGCTTCTTTGATGCCGCCGACTCCACGGACGCGGATCTCTTCTATCAATATCAGTCTCCCCCGTCAGTAATGCCGTTGAAGCCCCAGCGAAGTTTTTCCCTGAGAAGGTCGTAGTAGCTCCTGTCTTTGAGCTGAATGATGTTGATATGTATGTCAGGATCCAGCATTGCTTCAAGGTGATCATCCGGCAGCAGTTCGTAACAGAGCTGTCCGTCCTGGGTGAGGATGAGGTTCCTGTTGTCTCCCTTAGGTGTTACATAAGCCCTGTCAGTGCCGCTAAGGACTACGGGGCGCGCGTAAAGAGTATGCGCGCATATCGGTGCAAGAAGCATGCATGGAACATGAGGCGGAACTATGGGGCCGCCTGCCGAAAGGGCATATGCTGTAGACCCTGTAGGGGTAGATAGGATAAGTCCGTCAGCAAGGAAGAGAGAAAGTATCTCATCCCCTACTCTTACTTCAAGGTCGATGACCCTCGCAAGGTTTCCCTTTGAAATGACAAGGTCGTTGAGTGCGTGAAGTTCGTATACGACACGTTCTCCCCTCCATACGAGACCCTTTATCAGATGTCTCTGCTGAAGCATGAAGTTGTTTTCCAGTATCGAGGTGATATCTTCCTTGGCACATTCCGGGTCTCCTGTAGCAAGGAAGCCCAGTCTTCCCAAATTTATTCCGTAAAGGGGGATAGGGTATCCGAAAGTATATCTGGCTGCTCGCAGAAAAGTGCCGTCTCCACCCAGTATTACAGCGAACTCAACATCTTCTCTCCAAACATTGTCGGGAGTTTCCGGTATGCTCAGTGCTGATGCTTCGTGCGGAGGAAGCATAAAATTGATCCCGCTCTCCCTGCCCCATGCATAGAGCTTAGCGGCAAGGTTGATCGCTTCAGGTTTTTGCGTGTTAAAAAGAAGCCCGATGTTGTTTGTCTTCATTTGATGTCGCCTGCCTTTACTGTGTAGCTTCGTGTGCTTCTTCGACCAGTTTCATAAAGTCTATATTAACATGTTTCAATATTGTATTGCTCTTTGTCCCTAAAAGAAAGAGAAATTCTATGTTGCCCTCAGGTCCTTTGATTGGGGAATAAGTGGCGTTAAAAAGGTCAAGGTCTGTCTCTGTATCAATGAATGACGCAAGGTCCCTTAATGTTTCCTCATGCAGAAGCGGGTCATGGACTACTCCCCTTCCAACTTTATCTCTTCCGACCTCGAACTGTGGCTTTACCAGAACTATCATCGTGCTCTCTTTGCCCAGCAGTGACTCCAGCGGCTTTAAAAGAAGCTTCAGCGATATGAAAGAGGCGTCAGATACTATCATTTCAACTTTTTCGCCTTCAAACATCTCCAAGGTAAGATGGCGGGCGTTAGTCCTTTCCATGACGACGACCCTTGGGTCGTTTCTCAGTTTCCAGGCAAGCTGTCCGTACCCCACGTCAACAGCGAAAACTTTTTTTGCCTCTCTGGAAAGCAGCACATCGGTAAATCCACCTGTTGAAGCTCCTACGTCGATGCAGGTCAGACCTGAAGGGTCGATATCAAAGTGATCCAATGCTCTGATCAGTTTATGGGCTCCCCTGCTTACCCATTCCTTCTCAGGGGCATCCACGCTTATATTGGAATCAAAAGGTACCATTGATGCAGTTTTCTTTATCGTTATCCCTTCAACTTGAACCCTTCCCTCTTCAATGTAGTTCTGGGCAAGAGTACGTGAAAGGAGCATCTGTCTGTCTACGATCAGCTTATCAAGCCTCACAAGTTTTTTTTTCATTTTAATCTCTTAATTGCAGTGATTATGTTTTCCGGTGTAAGTCCACATTCGGTCCATTGCTCTGATCTTGTTGCATGGGAGATGTATCTGTCCGGTACTCCAATGTTGATGACAGTGCAGTTCGGATGGTTGTTGCATGCGTGATCCGATATTATCTTTCCGGATCCCCCGTTCAGGAAATTTTCTTCAGCTGTGACAACGATACTGTGCTCTTTTAGTATTTCAGAAATGCCGTCAATGTCCAATGGTTTGATAAACCTAAGGTCGACTACGGTGGGTGTTATCCCTTCTTCTGCACGAAGTTTTTCAGCGGTATTAAGCATGAGCTCAACGGTGCTGCCGATTCCGATAAGGCATACGTCTTTTCCGCCTGCCATGAGTTCGATCTTTCCCCATCCCGCAGGGATCCTTTCCTGACTGCCCTCGGCCTGTATGGATCGGGGCGCCTTCCCTCTGGGGTATCTGACAGCCATCGGGGATCCCGTTTCAAGCCAACCGTTTACAAAAAACCTCAGGTCCACAGCATCTCTAGGGGCTGCTATTGTGATTTCCGGCATTGCACTGAGCCATGGTACATCAAGCAGTCCATGATGGGTCTCTCCATCCTCACCTACAAGTCCAGCTCTGTCGATACCAATAAATACGGGCAGTTTTGAAAGGCATATATCATGCATTACCTGGTCAGCAGCTCTTTGAAGGAACGTAGAGTATATACAGACTGCGGGTCTCATGCCCCCAGCGGCCATGCCCGCCGCAAAGGTCAGCATATGTTCCTCTGCAATTCCTACATCAAAGAATCTGTCGGGAAATTTTTCTGCAAACCCGTTTAGTTTGGTCCCGTCTGTCATAGCAGCAGTGCAGACAGCGATACGTGGGTCGTGGCAGGCAGCCTCTGTAAGTGTTCCGGACATAACTTCACTCCATGAGGGCTGTGAAGCCTGCTTGTGATTTTGCGGTGCGTCAAGCGGAGTGTTCGGACCGATCCCGTGGAAGAAGGGTGCGTTATTCTCTGCCTCACAGCACCCCTTGCCTTTTTTAGTCAGGACATGTATCAGCACCGGTTCCTTGTAATGCCTGGCAAGCCGGAAAACTTCCTCCATCTCCTCAATGTTATGCCCGTCAAAGGGACCCCAGTAACTTATGCCAAGTTCTTCAAATATATTTGTCGGAAGAAGGAGCGACTTGAGTTTGGACTTGATCTTTTTTAGGGCATCCTCCAGTGCGTCTCCCCTCTTCAACGTATGGCACTGGTCCTTTATGAAATCTTTGACCTTAAGATACGTCGGGTTTACAGAGAGGCGGGCCAGATGTCCTGCCATCCCGCCTATCCTCGGGTTTATTGACATCTTGTTGTCGTTAAGGACGATTATTATCTTTGTTTTGGTGCTTTCAACACAGTTGAGAGCCTCGAAAGAGACTCCGTTAAGAAGGGCCCCGTCGCCTATCACAGCAACAACTTCATGCTTCTGGCAGCTTATGTCCCTTGCCTTGGCGTATCCCATTGCTGCAGAAATCGAAGTGCTGCTGTGTCCGGTTGTAAAAAAATCATACGAGCTTTCTCCCATCCTGGGAAAGCCTGCGATTCCGCCCTTGGTCCGGAGTGTATGAAAGCGGTCCATCCTCTTTGTAAGTATTTTATAAGCATATGACTGATGTCCTACGTCAAAAATGATTTTATCTCTGTCGGGGTCGAATGCCCTTAAGAGAGCAACAGTGAGTTCCACGGCCCCCAGCGAAGATGCCAGGTGCCCGCCGTTCTTCAGTGTTACCTGAAGGATCATTTCCCTAATCTCACAGCTTAATTTATTCAACTCACTGTAGGTGAGACCGTTGAGACCTCTGAAATCCCTTACTGATCCAAGCATGCTCATTTAGAATCTCTCCAAGTTTATATTATTGGGATCAGGCTTATTACCTGAAAAAAAGATGCCTGCCGGTACATCGGCATGTCGTCATAATTATCTAATGGATCAATGTGTCCTCCTCAGCAGATATTCTGTGAATTGAGGAAGAAAATCATCTTCAGGAAGTATCTTCAGTATTGAGTTCTTTGCAAGCATTGTCTCCACTTCTGCCATTTTCGCGGCTTTCTCCATCCCGTATACCGAAACATGAGTTATCTTTCCCTGTTCGGCATCCTTTCCGGGCGTTTTGCCAAGCTCTTCGGCTGTGCTGGATACATCGAGGATATCATCTATTATCTGGAACGCAGAACCTATGTGTGTGCCATACTCGTAACAGCAGCTGAGAAAATTTTCATCGTCGGTCCCGAGTGCCGCTCCCCCTGTAACTGCTGCCCTTATCAGCGTGCCGGTCTTAAGCGCGGCTATTTTTCGTACGTAGTCAGGGTCGTTGGCGGCAGGAGCTGTGTCCATGTCCAGGACCTGTCCTCCGCATACTCCGGCCGGTCCTATAGCGCTGCTGAATATCTGCATTGCCCTCAGTAGTTTGTGAGGTTCAACGTTTTTGCTGTGGCATAAGGGGAATTCAAGCGAAAGGGCAAGCAGCGCGTCGCCTGCAAGCACAGCAAGAGTCTCTCCAAAAACAGCGTGGTTGGAAGGTTTTCCTCTTCTCATGTCGTCATTATCCATACAGGGAAGGTCGTCATGGATAAGAGTTGCTGTATGGAGCATCTCAAAGCCAAGGGCCAAAGGGAGTGCATCTTTGAGAACGCATCCTGATCTTTCTGCCGCGGCAAGGCATAAAACAGGGCGAAGCCTCTTTCCTCCCGCAAAAAGCGAGTAATCCATTGACTCCCTGAGTTTTTCCGGAACGCCACTGTTTCTCAGCCCTGCAGATGCTTCGAGATAGTCTTCGAAAATATCCCTGTAGCGTTGAAATTCTTTTTTTACCTTTAGATCAGCTTCGGTCTTGCGCATTATCAGGCATCCTCTTTCTTCTGAGGCTCGAAGGGAACTTCCCCGTCATCAGCCAGAAGCGCTACCTTCTGTTTTGCTTCTTCTAGGTAAGCCCGGCAATCCCTTACCAGACCTATTCCCTTCTCAAATTCGGAAAGGGCGTCTTCGAGAGGAAGGGCGTCTCCTTCCAGCTTGCGTAGTATTTTGTCCAGTTCTGCCATTTTTTCGCTGAAGTTCATCTATTTTCCTCCAATACTTTTAGTTGCAAGATTTTAATATCCTATGATACAATGCACAGGTTGGATGTTCCAAGGTATAAGGGGGGAATAAAAATGTCCAAGTTCTGTGATTGCTGCGGTCGCGGACCGGCGACGGGAAATGCCGTTAGCCACTCTAACCGTCACACAAGGCGTCGTTGGCTCATAAATCTTCAGAGTGTACGCATTGATGTAGGCGGCGGAGAGACACGCAAACTTCATATATGCACGAAGTGCCTCCGTTCCGGTAAAGTCCAAAGAGCCGTTTAGTAAACGGCTCTTTTTTCTTGTCACTCTTACCTTTTTAGTAGCCATTTTTAGCATTTGTGATCATATCCCTCGCCTCATCCTCGTCTACAAGGATCTCGCGAGGCTTAGATCCGTCTGCCGGACCGACGATGCCCATCAATTCCATCATGTCTATCAGTCGTGATGCCCTCGAAAAACCGACCCTGAGCCTCCGCTGAAGGCCGCTTGCAGACGCTATGCCTGTTGACATAACAGTTTCCACAGCATCTTCCAGCAGGTCGTCGTCAAATGCGGCAGAGTTATCCATGCCTGAGGGTCCATTCCCCTGTTTGTCTATTTCGATAAAATCAGGAAGTCCAAAAAGATTTACAAGGTAGTTGAGCCAGACGCAAAGCACCTGTTCATCTACCCATGGTGACTGGATCCTTATGGGTTTTGGGTGTCTGGTAGAGAGGAAGAGCATATCTCCCTTTCCGAGCAGTTTTTCTGCCCCTGAACAGTCTATAATAGTTCTTGAATCGACCGAACTGGGAAGTGTAAAGGCGACCCTCGCCGGGATATTCGCTTTTATAAGGCCGGTGATAACGTTTACAGAAGGCCTCTGGGTAGCCAGTATCAGATGAATGCCGGTAGCCCTTGCCATCTGGGCGAGTCTGCATATATATTCTTCGACTTCCTTGGGAGCCGTCATCATCAGGTCTGCAAGTTCATCAACCACTATTACTATGTGTGGAAGCCTATCCTTGGGTATTACCTTCTTGTTGAAGTTTTCAAGGTTTCTTACCCTTGCCTTTGCGAACATTGTGTAGCGGGATTCCATCTCCCGTATTGCCCATGCAAGCACGTGAACAGCCTTCTTTGCGTCAGTGACGGGAGGAGTAAGAAGATGTGGAAGCTTGTCGTATATTGCCATTTCGACCCTTTTGGGGTCGACCAGTATCATTCTTAGCTCATCAGGGGCCCTCATTGAACATAGACCGACTATACATGAGTTGATAAAAACACTTTTTCCCGAGCCTGTCGTTCCTGCAACAAGAAGATGAGGAAGTTCCTCAAGGCCTGTGATGACAGAATCACCGTTTACCGCGACTCCGAACGGCAGGGGAAGTGCTGCGTCAGACTCCTGGTAAGCAGGGTCCTCAATGATCGTCCTAAGAGGTATCCCCCTGCGTCTGGGGTTTGGGATCTCAATGCCTACGTAGGGTTTTCCCGGAATGGGAGCCTCGATCCTTAAACTGGGCACTGCCATGGCAAGTGCTATGTCATTAGAAAGTACTGCAACTTTGTTTACCTTTATGCCCGGTGCAAGCTGGATCCTGAACTGGATAACAGTTGGACCAACAAGGATCTCTGCAAGCCTTGCATCAATGTTGAACTGTTTGAGAGCTTTTATTATTTTGTCACCCAGGGGCATGGATTTTTCTTCGTCCATCTCCCCTTCATGGGACTCTTCATTTCCGAATATTTCTATCGGAGGAGGAAAGACGCCCTGCTCGATCCCATCATATAAAGGATCTCGGTCCAGGTTGAACTCAGGATCCTGTACCTGTACACCGGAATATACAGAAGCTTCTGACCCTTGCAGGCCTAACCCTGTAACAGTAACAGGCGGCTCATCTATATCTTCTCCGGCCGGTCCGAAGTAATCCGAGCCCTCATATTCAGAAATATTGATCGCCTCATCCCGGGATGTTTTTTCCGACAAATGTTCTCCTGAACCCTTCGCCTTTTTCTGGAAAAGAGTGAATATGGATGAACCGGGCAGTTTTATATTAGAGAAAATAGGAATATTGTAAAGTAAAATAGAAATATAGATTGAAAGAGCTCCAGCTATAAATGTGCCGAATGCTCCAAGCATTGAGAATGCCTGCTCAGCGAAAGAATTTCCGAATTTTCCCGGAGAAAGCCACATCGGATAGTTTGTGTTATCTGATGTCATAGTGTTCAGCCCGAGGAGCAGGGATGCCGTTAAAAACAAAAGCAGGGTACCCGCAGACTGTCGTATGAGGTGTGGTACTTTTCTTGAAAGTAGCTTTGAAATGCTGAAATATAGTGCAAAAAGGATGGGTATTATAGAAGAACCGCCGACCGTTTCAAGGATCGCTGAAGATATATTCTTTCCCAGTGTGCCGGTCCAGGGGGTATAAAAAGATGCGGTAAGATAAAGAGAGATCAGTACAAGGACAATGTATGCAAGCCTTGTCCATGCTCCGCCGCCTGTAAGCTTTGCCTTTGTTTTTGGCTGACGTGAAGCAGGTTTTTCATCCCTCTTGCTTTTTTTTCCGAAGATCATCTCAGGCCTCACTACCTCCTACTGTCATCCCTTCGATCAGCATTGATGGCTGTCCGTCAGTAACAGGTACTCCCTGTCCTGATTTTCCGCAGACACCGGGATCCATGTACAGGTCTTTTCCCAGTGAAATAATATTTTTCAGTACGTCGGGTCCGTTGCCCGTGAGTATTGCACCCTTTACCGGGTATGATATCTTGCCCTTATTAATTATATACGCTTCGGATACATAAAAGACAAAATCACCGGTAGTGGGGTTGACTTCCCCACCTCCCATTTTTTTGACAAGAAGTCCGCTCTCGGTCTGAGCCAGCATTGACTCAAAGTCAGAATTCCCGGGAGCAAGAAGTGTGTTGCTCATCCTTGGCACAGGAATATTTCTGTATGACTGTCTCCGGCCGTTTCCTGTCAGCGGCAGGCCTGACGCTTTTGAAGAAAGAATGTCAGTCAGATAAGCTTTCAATACTCCGTTTTCTATCAAAACGTTTCTTTTGGCAGGAGTTCCCTCGTCATCATATCTGTATGAGCCATACAGGCACGGGATAGTAGGGTCATCTATCATCGTCACCGAATCGTGTGCTACTTTTTCTCCGATCTTGTCCCTGTATATTGAATGGTCCTTTTCTACTATATCAGCTTCCAGTCCATGTCCGCATGCTTCATGGATAACTGTGCCGCCGGCCTCTCCCGCCAGCAGGACCTTCATTTTTCCTGCCGGACATGGTTTTGCCTCAAGCATAAGAAGGGCTCTTTCAACTGCCGCGAAAGCGACTTTTTGCGGGTCTGAACCCGACCAGAAGTCAGTGTGCGGAACTGCCATGCAGCGCCTCTCCGATGCTGTCTGCAATGTTCCGTCTTTTTCTGCTATTATCTGCGCAGAAAAACTGCAGTATGTCCTGGTGTCCTCCGCGCAGATGCCGTCAGACCTTATTATAAGGACGTTCCTCTTCGATATGCTGTATCTGAAAGCTGCCTGCCTTATATATAGGGAACTTTTTCTTATCTTAAGATCAAGCTCTTTCATATATCCGATCTCCGGAGGCGATATGTGTTCCTCCATCGTCAGGAGGGGTTCCCTGCCCTTTTCGGCATTAAGGGGCGGTGTACCGAATGCAGAGGTCTCAGCTTCAGAAATGATCTGTGATATGCCGGATATGGAAGTGCCTGGTGAATGGGAAAAAAATGTTTTGTCTCCTGCGATGATCCTTGCTCCCGAACCATCTGTGTTTGAGGAAGAGAGTTCTTCTATCCTGCCGTCTTCGTAATGTGCCGAGTGTGCAGTTCCTGCCTGAATAAAAACGTCAGCGTACACTGCACCTTTTTTATGTGTTTCGGCAAGCTTCTGCCTGATCATTTCAATTTGCTTTTCCTGCATTTTCTCTCTCCTGTCGGTCAGCTTATATTGACTATATTTATCTCCAGCCCCTCATCCTTAAGGCCTTCTATACATCCCAGCATGTCTCCTAAAAGTTCTGAAGGGGTGAAGACCGTTACTTCTCCTTTTTTAGGGTCGTCTGTCCTCAGGAGTCCTATGCCTTCGCATGCGTCTATAGTCCAACTGATATAGTATATATCCTTTTGCGGGACCTTAAGCGAGATAACGCTCAGTTGAGGCTTCACTCGGTCCTCTCCCGCTGTTTTCTAAGATGTTCCTCGTATGTTTTGCTGAATATGTGGCTTCCTTTTGAAGTTGCAAAGAAAAAAAGGTAGTCTGTCTTAGCGGGCTGAAGCGCGCTTATCCATGAATCTTCCGAAGGAACGGATATCGGTCCCGGGGGAAGTCCGCTGTTTCTATAGGTGTTGTAGGGAGAATCGATCTCCAGGTCTTTGTATGTAAGGCTCTTCTTTTTTATTCCCAGTTCGTCCCAGCAATAGATAACGGTGGCGCATGACTGGAGGGGCATCCATTTTTCTATCCTGTTTAAAAAGATACCGGCAAGAATGGGACGCTCTTCCTTTATCTTTGCCTCGCCCTCGACTATGGAAGCGAGTATCCCTCTCTGAGAAGTGAATTTCTTGTCCGCGTTGTCCGGGAGGAACTTCCCCACCCTTTCCATCCATAACCTTGAAGCTCTCTGTACTGTCTGTTCTCCGACACTGTTGCCCGGAGCCAGGGAATAAGTTTCAGGAAGTAAGAAGACTATCCTGTCCCTTGGATCATCCGGCAGCAGCTCATGAAGCTCAGCGGGGAAATTATTATTTTCAGAGAGGGCCTTTAAAAGCCTGTCATCACCTTCGGGAAGTCTCAGTGCGGAGTTGATCGTACTGTACCTTGTTCCGGGTATTATCGTTACGTTATGAGTTACAGGCCTGGCTGCCTTAAGTTGGTTTGCCACAGTTATCTCATCACCGGGGGCAATAAGGTATGTTCCGGGCTTGAGAGTCCTGTCGATCTCAAGCTTGATCATCCATTTGATAAGCTTATTGGCATCTTTGACCACGCCGGCCTCTTTCAGCGCCCTTGCGGCCTGTCCTGCAGACATCCCCCCGGTTACAGTGACTTCGATCTTTTTTGATGAGTAAGCGAACATATCAGGATATATGGCCGGCATAACAAAGCAAAGGAAACAGAAAAGTATCAGGGCTGTTACAGATGGTATCAGGTCTTTTGTCCTGTTCGTCAAAAAATTCTCTCCCAACTCTCCACGGCTTGTCCAATGGTCCAATGTTTGAAAGTACACACGTAGGAATTATACCTTTAATGGCGGTAAGGATAAATAGCGAAGTTGCCTGAAAGATATCGCTGAGCAATAGCTGAGCAGTGGCTGAGCAATAGCTGAGCGATCGTTAGAACCCAGGGGCAGGATCGGGGAATTCGCGTCCTGGGGACTCTGGAGAATTGCGGCATAGGGCATGCCGCGGAGAATTTGCCTGACTCTGTCAGGCGGTGAATAAAATCCTTTTATATAGTTCTCCCCTCTGTTTACTATCGTTTTTGATCTATATCCTTTATTCGTCGTCCCCGATCTCAAAGCGCATTCGAAATGGTTCGAGCACTATGGTTAATTTGAACCTCCGCAGCCTTTGGCCGCAATTCTCCGCGATGTGAAGCAAGCAAATTCCCCGCCTTTGCGTTTAACAACGTTTTAAAAAATGCTTGACATTTAACTAAAAGGAGAGTATATATGTTAACCATTCAACGGGGACACAAGAAAGGAGCGCTTTGAATGAGGAGACCAGCATATCTTGTTTTTAACGGCATATCGTCATCTTCTCTCTCTTCCGGCGTTTCTTCCTCATGCGGCGGCTCTGGTTGTCATTGCCGGTCCCGAAACGTGTACCCGATGAATAGAGAAAATAACTAAATTTTCTAGAACATCAAGGCGTTTCAGGGACCGGAGGAATTTCTTCCGGTCCCTTTTGTATTTAAAAAATTTTGATCATCAAAATAAGGAGGAAAAATGAATGAACACGAAATATCTGCTTACCCCAGGCCCGGTGGAACTGCCGGCAGAAGTACTGAGGGCTGGTGCACGTCCGCTTATAGGACACAGGTGCCCTGCTTTTTCACAGCTCTTTACCGGGATCGAAAACAAGCTCCGGGAACTGTTAAAAAGCGAAGGACCGGTAATAATACTTCCCTCTTCCGGGACGGGAGCCCTTGAATGCATGGCGGTCAATTTTCTTGAAAAGGGCGACAAATTTATTTCTATCTCATGCGGCGTTTTTGGCAACAGATTTCGTGAGATTGCACTTAGAACAGGTGCTGAAGGCATCAATATCGATGTTCAGTTCGGCGACGCTGTGACACCGGCGATCGCAGCGGAAGCAGTTAAAAACAATCCCGACTGTAAGGTTATGATGATAACCCAAAATGAAACATCAACAGGAGTTGTCAATCCCATCAAAGAAATAATAGCGGCAATTCCCGAAAAAGATCGCCCTCTCATATTGGTAGACGGGGTCAGTTCCGTCGGGGCAATGGAATGTTTTCCGCAGGAATGGGGTATCGATGCGATAGGCACTGCTTCTCAAAAAGGGCTGCTGACACCTCCGGGACTCGGCCTCGTATGGCTTTCTGAAAAAGCATGGAATGCGCTTGAAGGAAAAACATGTCCCAGTTACAGCTATGACCTGAAACTCCACAGAAAAGACCTGGAGGCGAAATCCCCCGCAAACCCCTTTACTCCTCCGGTGTCCCTCTACTATGCCCTTGATGAGGCACTTAATGAGATTTTGGAAGTTGGAACAGAGTCCTGGTTCAAATCCAGAAAGAAGTACGCAGATGCACTGGCGGCCGGACTTGAAGCAATGGGATTCGATCTGTTGGTCAAGAGTCCGGAGGCGCGCTCACCGGGAGTTACAGCCTTCAGATATCCCGTAGGCGATACAGAAGCAGTTCGCAAAAAACTTCGCGCGATGGGAATAGAAACAGCGGGCGGACAGGGAAAACTTAAAGGAGAACTTATCAGGGCCGCACATTATAACAATTGGGGATGGCCCGAACTTTGCATCATTCTTGGTTCGCTCTACGCGGCCGCCGATATGGCTAAAGCCATGAAAAAAGACTTCCTGGCAGAAGCCTGGAATGTATGGAACAGGGAGGACTGATGGCGATGGCTGAAAATAAAAAATGGAAGGTACTGGTGGCCGAGACAGTTGGCGAGGCCGGACTTCAGATACTCAGGGATGCCCCTGACATTGAACTTATAGAAGAAGTTGGAATGTCACGCGAAAAACTGCTTAAAAAACTGCCCGAAATGGATGCAGTCCTAACCAGAAGCGGTACAAAGATGGACGAGGAAGCCCTTAACGCTGCTGTAAAATTAAAGGTAGTTGCCCGTGCAGGTGTCGGCGTCGACAATGTCAATGTCCCTGTTGCGAGCCGCAAGGGAGTCGTGGTAATAAATGCACCTACCGGAAACACTCTTGCGGCAGCAGAGTTGACAATGGCTCTGATGCTTGGTCTCGTAAGAATGGTCCCCCAGGCATTCGGCTCACTCAAGAGCGGTGAATGGGACAGAAAAAGATTCTCAGGCCATCAGCTCAGCGGAAAGAAGGTACTCGTTCTTGGGCTTGGAAGGATAGGAGCTGCAGTTGCCCAACGCTGCCGTGCTTTTGGAATGGACGTGATGGCATACGATCCTTACACTCCCAAGAAAAAGGCCGAATCACTCGGCATACCAATGAGGGAAGACCTTGCCGACGCGCTTTCCGTTGCTGACGTAGTTACCCTTCACATGCCGCTGACATCTGACACTACAAATCTTATCGATGAAAAAATGCTGAAGGCATTTAAAAAGGGAGCGTATCTTATCAACTGTGCAAGAGGCGGCATAGTGGACGAAAAGGCTGCAGCTGATGCGGTAAGGGACGGAAGGCTTTCAGGGATAGCATTTGATGTCTATACTGCGGAACCTCTGTGTGAAGGCCACCCCTTTTTAGCCAAAGACATTGAGGACAGGATCGTTATAACCCCGCACCTTGGAGCCAGTACTGAAGAGGCACAGACAGAGGTGGCAAAGATCGCTGCAGAGAACATGATAGCGGCACTGCGGGGAGAACCATATGAACATGCCGTCAATCTCCCCTTTCTGGAACAGAAACTCAACAAGGCCCAGAAGGCATTCCTGCAGCTTTCAAGGAAAATGGGAATACTCGGTGCAAAACTTGCGGAAACAGAGTGCGGAGCTGTCCATAGCTGCCACATTATGCTTCGCGGGGACATGTTCAATGAAGATGAACCAATGCCAAACAGGCTTTGTGCTTACAGTATAGCTGTACTAAAAGGCCTTTTTGAGGTCAGCCGGGGTCCGGAAGTTTCATACATGCTTGCTCCTCTGCTTGCCAAGGACAGCGGTCTGACAGTGGAAGAGAGCATCGGAGATCCCAAAACATATAAAAACACTGTTGAGATAATCCTGGATGCCGAGAAATGCAAAGTGTCGCTTATAGGTACCATCACTGAAGAGGGCCGTATGCGTATCGTAAAGGTAAACGAATATTGGCTCGACTTTGTTCCCAACGGTAAGCTCATACTTTTCCAGAATCATGACAGGCCCGGAGTAATAGGAAAGATCGGAAATATACTTGGCGAAGCTAAGATCAACATTGCTAATTTTGCCCTTGGAAGAAAGGACAACAGCGGTCTTGCCCTAGGTGCGCTTGAGATAGACAGCGACATTGACGAATCGATCAGGAAAAAACTGGAAAAGAGCGGGGACATGCTCTGGCTCACCCTAATAGATTTTACGGACGCTGAGTAGTTTTTCTTAATTAACATCATAGAACGGTAGGCGGCAGGCGGGATAAATGCAGAGATCAACCATTCTCCAGCCTGCCGGTTTTTGTGACACTGCGTGAATTTTTTTGAAAGACACAGATTTTTTGCCGGTTGATTTAATGGCAGCATCTGATCTATGATATCCTGGTCCCGGCCGGAGAGCCCAAAACTTTCTGACCGGTCTGCGAAGGAAATGGATCTTCCGGGGAGGATAAGAAAGAAATGCTGAACTACTATTGGCCCATAGGATTTATCGTTTTTTCAAATGTTCTGTATCACGTCTGTTCAAAATCATTATCAGGCGGAGCTGACCCATATTTTTCGCTCCTTGTAACATACCTGGTAGCAGCATCGATCTGCCTGGGCCTCTACCTCTACACCGGCAACGTCAAGGATATTTCCATTGACGTAAGAGGGATAAAATGGAACAGCATACTGCTTGGTGCAGCTATAGTCTGTCTTGAGCTTGGATTTATAATGATGTACAAAGTCGGCTGGAACATCAGTATTGGATCGCTGGTAGCCAATATTTGCCTTGCTGTCGCACTGGTACTGATAGGAGTTTTCTTTTACAGGGAAAACCTTAGCATGAACAACATCATCGGAATGATCCTCTGCATTTCAGGGTTGATATTTATCAACCGATAAGTGATCCGGAGGCAGTACATAATATTTTGTTCTGAAAAAGAAAAGGGCTGCCCGGTCTTGTCCGGCCAGCCCTTTAATTATTAGTTGTTCCCGGTGAAAATTATTGCAGTGCTTTGTCAAGTATCGCTGTTGCCTTCTCTGCGTTTATGCTTAGCTGCTGAAGAGCCTCTGTCATACGGGCTTTGAAGTCCGCTGCAAAAGTTTCGTCAGTTACGCCGGGAAGATTTATCTTTACATTGTAAGCTGCAGCTTTTCCGGCCGCTTCTCCCAGAAGTGCAGCGCTTCCTGCATCGCTTATCGTATTGGTGTTTCCGTTTTTTGCTGCCAGATAAGCCAGCTCAGTCATTTCTACACATGCTTCCAAGGTAAGAAGTGGGACCTCTGTTGCAAGTTTTGAGGCCTCTCCCATGGCTTTTTTGCGGATACACTTCTCTTCCTCTGTGGCCTTTGGCATTTTCATTGCTGCCATAAAAGTATTGAAGGATTCGGTGTCCCTGTTCATCAGCTCTACGAACTTGAATCTCAGGGACTCGCTTTTGCCTACTACGTCCTCCATCAGCTGCCAGCTCTCTTTGTATTTTTCCTTGCCTATAGTAAGGTTGGCTACCATTGAAACGAGTGCTGAACCAAGAGAGGCGCAAAGGGCCGCTACGCTTCCTCCCCCGGGTGCCGGTGAATCGGAGGCAAGTTCGTCGAGAAACGCGCGTATTTCCATTCTTTCAAATTTCATAGAGATCCCCCCTCTATCCTTTTACAAGTTTTGTCAGATAATCATCGTCAGCTATAAACGGAACGGTGATGTGTCCGTCGCTTCTCTTGCGG